>CAYPHE010000522.1:0-1500 GCA_964410075.1 uncultured Polaribacter sp. | reverse complement strand
TCTAACTTTTAAGAAAAACAAATGTATGTTTTTTTATCTTTTTTAGGTTGAAAAATTGATATTGTTCTTTTGTAAAGTTATCAACATTAAATAAAAGAAGCCTCTAAAACAAAATTCAAAAAACAACGTTTTAAAAATAGTATATCTAATTTTTTATTTGATCTTACTATAAGAGTAAATTAAATTGTACTAGTAGTAGGATTTTATTTTATCCTGAAACAGGAATAAAAAAGAACATTTTACTAAGGTTATTACAAACAAGAAATGATATTATCTTTGTTTTTATGAAATTTTTCAGAAATACACTTCTATTTAAAAGCATTGCTGTTGCTTCCTCTTTATTAATTGTTGTCCTTATTTTATGGAACACCTATATTTTCTTTCAAAATTTTAAAAAAGAACAACGTCAAAAAATGGAGCTTTTTGCGGACGCTGTTAAAGAGTTTGCTACAAATCCTAATTTAGACGAGAACTTTTACATTGAAGGAAAAATCATAGAAAGTAACACTAACATTCCAACAATTTTAATTGATGAAAATGGGAAAATTACTTCTTGGGAAAATTTAGATTCTATAAAAGCTCAAAATCCAAAATACCTAGAAGATCAGTTAGAGAAGATGAAAAATGAGAACGATCCTATTATTATTAAGCTTTCAGAAAACAAAACCAATAAGGTATACTATAAAGATTCTGATATTTTAAATAAGCTTACTTATTACCCTTTGGCATTAGTTTTAATTTTAATACTCTTCTTATCTGTAATTTATTTGTTTTACAACTCCAATAAAATTGCAGAAACCAATAAACTTTGGACAGGAATGGCCAAAGAAACAGCTCATCAAATTGGTACTCCTCTATCCTCTTTATTAGGTTGGATAGCCATTTTAAAAAGTGAAAATGTAGATGAAACTTATATTAAAGAAATTGAGAAAGATGTAGATCGCCTAAATATAATTGCTAATCGTTTTTCTAAAATAGGCTCTGTACCTGAGTTAAAAGAAGAAAATATCGTCTTGGTATCTAAAAAAGCTTTTGAATATTTACAATCTAGAAGCTCAAAACAAATTGATTTTCAATTTTCATCAACCTCAAATAAAATTGAAGCAAAACTAAATGTAGAATTGTTTGGTTGGGTTATTGAAAACCTCATCAAAAATGCAATTGATGCCATGTCTGGCAAAGGAAATTTATCTTTTAGCATTGAAGAAAATACAAAAAGAATTAAAATATTAGTTTCAGATTCTGGAAAAGGAATTCCAAAAAATAAGTTCAGGCAAATTTTTC
Organism: uncultured Polaribacter sp.; assembly: GCA_964410075.1. GTDB lineage: Bacteria > Bacteroidota > Bacteroidia > Flavobacteriales > Flavobacteriaceae > Polaribacter. The sequence continues at coordinate 216 of CAYPHE010000522.1, read as the reverse complement.
AACCTGGTTACACAACTAAAACTAGGGGCTGGGGCTTAGGTCTTTCTTTATCTAAAAGAATTATTGAAGACTATCATAATGGGAAAATTTTTGTTAAATCTTCTGAAGTAGGTAGTGGCACTACTTTTCAAATAAATTTAGTTAAAACAAATTAGATTAAATTTATTAATCATTTTTAAATTTTCTATTAATAATTCTTTCTACATCAATAATAAA
>CAYPHE010000521.1:0-1516 GCA_964410075.1 uncultured Polaribacter sp. | reverse complement strand
CCTAACATCCAAAAAATATCGTTAGATAGCAATCCAGTATCTTTTAGTTCAATTGGTGTTATGATAGAAGTGATGCCTAAAACAGCCAAAATATTAAAAATATTACTTCCTATTAAATTTCCTAAAGAAATTGCTTTTTCTTTTTTAATAACAGCAATAATAGATGCTGCTAATTCTGGTATACTAGTTCCAACTGAAACTACGGTAATTCCAATAATACGCTCTGTAACTCCAAATTGTTGTGCTAATTTTGTTGCTCCGTTTACTAGTAATTCAGAACCTAACCACAGCCCTACTCCACCAATGAGCAAAAATCCTGAAATTTTTATGGGAGATAGCGTTTCTACCTCTTCCAGTTCTTCCTCTTCTACTGCCGATTTTTGAAATTTTAATAAGTAAACCAAGAATGCAATTAGAAATACGAATAAGAAGACACCTTCAACCAGTGTAATTACTTTATCGTTCCATAAAAAATAAAATAGCAATACCGAAGCAATAATCATTACTGGCCAATCTGTCTTATAAAAGCTTTTTGAAACACTAATATTGGTGAGTAGTAATGTAATTCCGAGAACTAAACCTAGATTAGCTATATTAGAACCAATTACATTTCCTAAAGAAAGGTCTGCCGCACCATTTAAAGCTGCATTTATGCTTACAATTAATTCTGGTGCAGAAGTTGCAAAAGAAACCACTGTTAAACCAACTACAACCTTAGAAATATTTAATTTTAAGGATAAAGCTACAGCTGCTTTTAACAACCAGTCACCCCCTAAAATTAAAAGCAATAAGCCCGCAATAATTAAAACAAAATTCATTGAGTTCCTTTTTTGCAAAGATACGTTATTATGTATTTTTAAGATATCAATTTGCCTTTTACTTAAACAGTATTTAACAAATAAATATTCATTAAATTTGAATAATCATGAAGAAAAATTTCTACAAAATAATAGCAAAAGCTAATAAAAAGCTACTGCCTTCATTCACAAAAAGAGGTTTAGATATTACCAAAGCTTCAAAACTACAATTGGCTATTATTGGTTGGAGAGCATTAATCACAAAAAAATCTTTAGATTAAAATTATACTTATTTAAGTAAATTTTTATTATCTTATAGTAGTAAAAAAAGTAATAACATTTTAATATACTTCTATTATGGAAAAAGAGCACATAAAATTATTTTCAGGAACATCAATAATAGTAAGAGGGTTACAAAACATCTTAGATGACAACCAAATCGGTTATGTTGTTAAAGATAATGTAGAATCTGCAAGGTTGGCAGGTTTTGGAGCACAACAAAACGACATTGACTTGTACGTGCTAGAAAGTGACTTTACGAGGGCAAAAGCATTTGTAGAAAACTATCAAGAAAAAATTAATTCATAAATTGAAATAATACTTTTCATATTTAAAAAATGCGTTTATATTTGCACCCGCTTAACGGCCTCGTAGCATAACTGAATAGTGCACTTGATTACGGCTCAAGAGGTTGCAGGTTTGAATCCTGCCGAGGTCAC
>CAYPHE010000520.1:0-1533 GCA_964410075.1 uncultured Polaribacter sp. | reverse complement strand
CATCAATTTTAACCAATTCAGCCAAAGGATCTTGCAGTCGTCTTCCAATAGAAACAGAGCCACGAACTGTAACATCATAATTGGGAAATTCATCTCTAGCAATTTTGGAAGCAGAATAAATAGAAGCACCAGCTTCACTCACTACAAAAACATCAATAGAATTTTTAAAATGTACTTTTTTAATCAGTTGTTCTGTTTCTCTAGAAGCAGTTCCATTGCCAATAGCAATGGCTTCAATTTTATGTGCTTCAGCTAAAGAACTTATTTTTTTAATGGCATCAAAAGGTTGATTTTGAGGAGCATGCGGAAAAACAGTTTCGTTATGTTTCAATTCACCTTGTTCATTCAAGCAAACCAATTTACAACCCGATCTAAAACCAGGGTCTATTGCTAAAACTCGTTTTTCACCTAATGGAGCACCTAATAATAACTGTTTTAGGTTTTTTGCAAAAACAGTAATGGCTGCATCATCTGCTTTTTCTTTGGCAATTGATAAAGCTTCATTAGATAAAGAAGGAAATAATAATCGTTTAAAAGCATCTTGAATAGCCAATTGTATTTGATGAACACATTCGTTATTAGAACGAATAATTCTATCCTCCATTTTTTGAAGTGTTCTTTCTGTATCAATTTCTATTTTTACTCGAAGAAAACCTTCTTTTTCTGCTCGTAAAATTGCTAGTAATCTGTGTGATGGAATTCTGTTTAAAGATTCACTCCAATCAAAATAATCTTTAAATTTTTGTGCTTTCTCATCATCTTTTTTTGCTTTTATTACTTTGGATGAAATTTGTGCAAATCGTTCTAATTGATACCTGATATTATTTCTAATATCTGTTCGTTCATTAATCCATTCTGAAATAATAAAACGTGCACCTTCTAAGGCATCTTCAATAGTATCAACCTCATTATTTGTATATTTTGAAGCAGTATATTCCAAATCGTTTACACGTTGACTCATAATCATTTTAGCCAAAGGTTCTAGGCCTTGCAAACGTGCTGTTTCTGCTTTGGTTTTACGTTTCTTTTTATAAGGCAAATACAAATCTTCTAAAGTGGTAAGATCTTTTGTATTCTTAATTTTATCGCTTAGTTCTTGGGTGAGTACATTTTGTTCTTCTAACGTTTTTAAAATTGCTTTTTTACGTTTGTCTAGTGTTTCAAAAAGGTCTTTATATTTTACGATTTTACCAATTGCTATTTCATCTAAATTTCCTGTGGCCTCTTTTCTGTAACGAGCAATAAAAGGTATGGTAGCATCTTCATTTAGTAAAGCAAGTGTGTTTTTTACACTTGTTTCTGCAATTTGTGTTTGTTGAACTATGTATTGGTGAATTTGCATGTATTTGTTTTCTGAATATCCGCAATTTATAATAAACTATTAACGTCAACCTGAACTTGATTCAGGTTTTCATCTAAATCATTGTTTTACAGCCTTATGAGATTCCGAAATAAATTCGGAATGACGTAACTAATATAGTTATTACATAAAACGGACAATCATTTTTTGTTTTTATAAATAAGAAGATATTT
>CAYPHE010000519.1:0-1539 GCA_964410075.1 uncultured Polaribacter sp. | reverse complement strand
TTTCTTTTTCTTTCCAAAAGATTTTTTACTTTGAGTTGCTGCACGTTTTGGAGGAGCAGTATCAGTAGGTTCAAAACCTTCAACAATTTCCGATTTTATTTTTTCATTTAATATTTTTTCAATTTCTTTTTGATATTCAGTTTCTTCGCTACAAACCAACGAAATGGCTTCTCCTGCTGCGCCAGCTCTACCTGTTCTACCAATTCTGTGCACATAATCTTCAGGAATATTAGGCAATTCAAAATTAATAACATTAGGTAGTAAAGGAATATCTAAACCTCTTGCTGCAATATCTGTGGCAACTAAAATTTTAATGGTATTTTCTTTAAAATTTTTAAGCGCTTTTACTCTTGCATTTTGGCTTTTATTTCCGTGAATTGCTGCTGCAGAAATTTTAGATTTCACTAAATTTCTGGTTAGTTTATCAGCACCATGTTTGGTTCTCGTAAAAATTAATACTTGTTTCCAGTTGTTGTCTTTTATCAGCTTTATAGTAAATTCTGTTTTTCTCTTTTTATCAATTTGATAAATCTGATGCGAAACTTTTTTTGCAGTAGAATTTTGTGGCGCAGTTTCTACTTCAACAGGATTTTTAAGAATTCCTGATGCTAATTTTTTTATTTCTGATGAAAATGTGGCAGAAAACATTAGATTTTGTCGTCTTTCTGGTAAAAAACTAATAATTTTATTAATATCTCTTACAAAACCCATATCTAACATTCTGTCGGCTTCGTCTAAAATAAACACATCAATTCGTTTGAAAGAAACTGCTTTTTGTGTGTGTAAATCTAATAACCTACCGGGAGTAGCCACTAAAATGTCTACACCCTTTCGTAAAGTGGCAATTTGTGGTTTTGCATTAACACCTCCAAAAATTACGGTAGATCTAATATTTAAATATTTGCTATACTCAACAATATTATCATAAACTTGGGCTGCTAATTCTCTAGTTGGTGTTAAGACCAACGCGCGTAAAGGTCTGTATTTTGGATGTTTTGTTTCGGCTAAATGATGCAAAACAGGTAGTGTAAAACCAGCCGTTTTTCCAGTTCCAGTTTGTGCAGAAGCTAATAAGTCTTTGCCCTTTAAAACATGCGGAATTGCTTTTTCTTGTATTGGAGAAGGTTTTGTATATCCTTTTTCGGTAACAGCTTTTACTAAGGCTTTAGATAAACCTAAATCGTTAAATGTCATAGAAGTTTTTTAGTTGAATTGATTTTAGATTTCTCAATTCCTGTTCAAAGGTACGTTGTTTATATTGAAATGAATTTTTAGACAAACAAATCTGATTAAGAAGAAGAATGATGAAGTAATTAGTTTTCTAAATAAGAGATTGCCACACTCTTGCCTCGCCTGCCTGCCGACAAAGGTAGGTTCACAATGACAATTATTTTAATAGTTAGTAAACAAAACTACTTTGCATCTTTACGAGAGTATAACTAACCAAACACTATCCAGTTAGTTTTGTACTTCGTTTGTAATTGTATTAAATTTTATTGTTCCAAAGTTAGCAAACAATACCACTTTGCGCCTTTGCGA
>CAYPHE010000518.1:0-1544 GCA_964410075.1 uncultured Polaribacter sp. | reverse complement strand
TCCAAGGTAGAGTTGTAAAAGATTCTGGAGAAAAGAAAGGAGAATCTTTATTATCGTCTACACCAGTAGTGGTTTTATCAGCTATTTTGGGTAGAACACCTACTATGGAAGAGTATGAAGCTGCGGTAGATGGTATTGTTTTAACAAAATTCAAACCTTCTCAAAAACAATTGGTTGTATAATTTCTTATACCAATATATTTTATAAAGCTCGAGTAATAAACTCGAGCTTTTTTTTATCTAAAAAATTTTAATTTCTTAAAAGGATAGTTAAATGAGATAGTTATATAGATATAAAATGAAAAAGAGCAATTGATTTGTAGTTCATTTTTTCATAAATTAGTACAAAATAAAAAGCTACTACATTATGGCATTCGACATAGAAATGATTAAGGAAGTTTATGCTAAGTTTCCTGAAAGAGTTAAACAAGCCAGAGCACTTACTGGAAAACCATTAACATTATCAGAAAAAATATTATACACCCACCTTTGGGAAGGTACACCAAGTAAAACATTTACAAGAGGAAAAGACTATGTAGATTTTGCTCCAGATAGAATTGCTTGTCAAGATGCAACTGCACAAATGGCATTATTACAATTTATGCAGGCAGGTAAAACTAAAGTTGCTGTTCCTACCACCGTGCACTGCGATCATTTGATTCAAGCAAAAAACGGAGCTTCGTCAGATTTACAAGCCGCATTAAATAATAGTAACGAAGTTTTTAATTTTTTAGAATCTGTTTCCAATAAATACGGAATTGGGTTTTGGAAACCAGGAGCAGGAATTATTCACCAAGTAGTTTTAGAAAATTATGCATTTCCTGGAGGAATGATGATTGGTACAGATTCTCATACTGTAAATGCAGGAGGATTGGGAATGGTTGCGATTGGTGTTGGTGGAGCTGATGCTGTAGATGTAATGGCAGGAATGGCTTGGGAATTGAAATTTCCTAAGTTAATTGGAGTAAAGTTAACAGGAAAACTTTCGGGCTGGACAGCACCTAAAGATGTAATTTTAAAAGTTGCTGAAATCCTTACGGTAAAAGGAGGAACAGGCGCAATAGTAGAATATTTTGGACCTGGAGCTACAGCAATGTCTTGTACAGGTAAAGGTACTATTTGTAATATGGGGGCAGAAATAGGAGCAACAACTTCTACTTTTGGATATGATGCTTCTATGGAACGTTATTTACGTGCAACTGATAGAAGTGATATTGCAGATGCAGCAAATACAATAGCAGAACATTTAACAGGAGACGCAGAGGTTTACGAAAATCCTGAGGCTTATTTTGATCAAGTAATTGAAATCAATTTATCAGAATTGAGTCCGTTATTAAACGGTCCCTTTACTCCAGATTTATCGACACCAGCAGGTGGAGAAATGACAACAAAAGCAAAAGAGAACGATTGGCCAATAAAGGTAGAATGGGGTTTAATAGGTTCTTGTACAAACTCATCTTACGAAGATTTATCACGTGCAGCATCTATTGCACAACAAGCAATCGATAAAGGCTTAAAAATGAAAGCTGAGCTTGGGATCAATCC
>CAYPHE010000517.1:0-1548 GCA_964410075.1 uncultured Polaribacter sp. | reverse complement strand
AATTAACTGGTCGTCCAAAAGGATATATGAGACAATTTGGTATTTCTCGTGTAACGTTTCGTGAAATGGCAAATGCAGGTTTAATACCAGGTGTTAAAAAAGCAAGCTGGTAGAAAAACAAAATAAGTCTTAAAAATAAAAATAGAATGTGTACATTTGCACGCTCTATTTTTTTTGAGTATAAGAATTTTAACTGATTATAGGTTCAAATTGCACAGCAAAAGCTGTAAGTTCAATAGAGTTTTTTGAAAACCGTAATCACAATTTAATTAAATATGTATACAGATCCAATCGCGGATTTTCTTACTAGAGTAAGAAATGCTATTGCTGCTGGACACAGAGTAGTAGAAATTCCTGCTTCAAACTTGAAGAAGGAAATGACAAAGATTTTGTTTGATCAAGGGTATGTTTTAAGTTATCAATTTAATGATAATACTGTACAAGGTACTATCAAGATAGCTTTAAAATATGACAAAGCAACAAAAGAGTCAGTTATTAGAAAAATTCAACGAATTAGTACACCAGGTTTACGTAAGTATGTTGGGGCAAAAGAATTACCAAGAGTATTAAATGGTCTTGGAATTGCTATTGTTTCTACATCTAAAGGTGTTATGACAAGCAAAAAAGCGCGTCAAGAGAACGTTGGAGGAGAAGTTTTATGTTACGTTTATTAATCTATTGTAGAGATGAGTAGAATTGGAAAAAATCCTGTTAGCATCCCACAAGGTGTAGATGTAAACATAAAAGACAATGTAATTACTGTAAAAGGAAAGTTAGGCGAATTAACGCAAACTATTTCTGATGGTATTACTATTAAAGTAGAAGATGGTTCTGTTGTTTGTGAAAGAGCATCAGAAAGTAAAGATCATAAAGCACAACATGGCTTAATGAGATCTTTAGTTAACAATATGATGGAAGGTGTTTCCAAAGGTTGGACTAAAGAGTTAGAATTGGTAGGTGTAGGTTATAGAGCATCTAACCAAGGGCAAAAACTAGATTTAGCATTAGGTTTTTCTCATAATATTGTTATTGATTTAGCTCCAGAAGTTAAAGTTGAAACAATATCTGAGAAAGGAAAGAATCCTATTGTAAAATTGACTTCCTTTGACAAACAATTAGTTGGTCAAGTAGCTGCTAAAATTAGAGGTTTTAGAAGACCAGAACCATACAAAGGTAAAGGAGTTAAGTTTGTAGGAGAAGAATTAAGAAGAAAAGCAGGTAAATCTGCATAATATATAGCATAGAACTATGGCATTAACAAAGCTACAAAGAAGAGCTAGAATTAAGCAACGTATTAGAAAGATTGTTTCAGGAACAGCTTCTAAACCAAGATTATCTGTTTACAGAAGTAATAAAGAAATCTATGCGCAACTAGTAGATGACGTAACTGGTGTTACATTAGCATCTGTATCATCTAGAGATAAAGAAATTAAAGCAAGTACTAAAGCAGAAGCTGCTCAGGCAGTTGGTAAAGCAATCGCAGAGAAAGCTACCAAATCTGGTGTAGAAACTGTTGCTTTTGATAGAAACGGATATTTATATCACGGT
>CAYPHE010000516.1:0-1548 GCA_964410075.1 uncultured Polaribacter sp. | reverse complement strand
TCATATTTTCAGAAATTATTGAAAGTTTATTTGTAAATTTTTTTACTTTACTAATTTTGTTAAATTAGATAATAACCAGTGTTCATCTGCTTTTATTGCTTTTTCTAAAATTCCATTTACTTTTGTAGTTACCGAAGATAAATCTTCTAACACTTCTTTAAATTCCTTAGCTTCATCAGAGTTATCCTCTATGTTTTTTAATTCATCAAGTACTTTTAAAACAGGCTCTATTTCTCTTTTCTTCCTTTCCTTTGTTATTTGTTTAAACAACTCCCAAATATCTTTATCTGCAGAAAAAAACTCTTTACGTTCTCCAGAAATAAATTCTTTGTTCACAATTCCCCAATCAATTAGTGCACGAACATTCATATTAACATTTCCACGAGAAATTTTTAAATATTCCATTATTTGTTCTGTTGATAATGGTTCTGTTGAAACTAATAACAATGCATGAACTTGAGCCATTGTTTTATTTATGCCCCAACTAGAAGCTAAACTCCCCCAAGTTTGAATGTATTTTTCTTTTGCTTGTTCTAATTTCATGCAACAAATATACATTATTTTATTAAACTTTCAATAATTATTGAAAATAAAATAAGTTTTTTATTATTTCTTTTATCCTACTTTTGCAAAATGGAACAAGAAACTACGGTTATTTTTGGATTAAGAGCAATTATAGAAGCTATTGAAAGTGGTTCTTCTATCAACAAAATATACTTGCAGAAAGGTTTGCGAGGAAATTTATTTTTTGAGCTCGATAAATTGATAAAGTCAAATAAAATTGCAGTAAGTACAGTTCCTGTAGAAAAATTAAATCGTCTTTCTAAAAACAACAATCACCAAGGAGCTGTTGCTCAAATATCTCCTATTTCGTTTTTCGATCTAGAAGAGTTAATTACAGCTACTCTAGAAAAAACAGAAACTCCTTTGTTTTTATTGTTAGACCAAATTTCTGACGTGCGTAATTTTGGAGCAATCATTAGAACTGCAGAATGTACTGGCGTAAACGGAATTGTTATTCAGAATAACGGAAGTGCTCCTGTAAATGCAGAAACCATAAAAACTTCAGCTGGTGCTGCTTTTAAAGTACCTATTGCTAAAGTAAACCACATTAAAGATGCTTTATTCTTACTACAAGCAGAAGGCATCAAAACAGTTGCTGCTACAGAAAAAACAGAGTCTTCTATTTTTGATGTCGATTTTAAACAACCTATGGCAATTATAATGGGGTCTGAGCATAGAGGTGTAAATCCTTCTATTTTAAAAATGGTAGATTACAAAGCCAAACTTCCTTTACTGGGTACTATAGAATCTTTAAATGTTTCTGTAGCTTGTGGTGCTTTCTTATATGAAAGTGTAAGGCAGCGTATGTAATTGATGGTTGATGGTTGATGGTTGATGGTTGATTTAAAAATTAACGTTTAAACAATTACACTTTTAAACTTTATACTTTTTAACATTACAAATTCAAAACATAACATAATTTTAGACTAGTTATTCTAGGACTTCACTAATTTTATAGCTCAAATTTTAAATATCATATAAAAA
>CAYPHE010000515.1:0-1552 GCA_964410075.1 uncultured Polaribacter sp. | reverse complement strand
GGTAAAATTGGAAATCAAACACAGTTTAAAAATTTAGAATGGTTTTTTAACCCTGTAGTTGGCGGAAATCCCAATCATCCGATTACAAAAAACACACTACCAGTTCGTTTACAATTTGTAACTACCATAGACACTTTACAAAATAACATAAAAAAAACACCTTTGCTGCTCAGTTCTGTTTTAACAAAAACTGTGGGAACACCTTCTTTTATTAATTTACAATCTATTGCTGAAGAAGTTGTAGAAAGCGAATACAATGCTGGAAATCATTTGTTTGCTGTTTTGCTAGAAGGCGACTTTAATTCAGCATACAAAAACAGGGTAAAGCCTTTTAAAACTGATTTGTACAAAGAAAATGCAAACGATAACAAAATGATTGTAATTTCTGATGGAGATGTAGGGAAAAATCAAATTTTAAAGGGAAAACCTTACGATTTGAACAGAGATAAATGGACCAATCAAGAATTTGGAAACAAAGACTTTTTACTTAATGCTGTAGACTATCTTTTAGATGATTCTGGGCTTATTGAACTGAGAAACAAAACACTACAAATACGTTTGTTAGATAAACAAAAAGCATTTAAAGAACGTACTTTTTGGCAGTTACTTAACGTGATTGCTCCTTTAATTCTATTGGCTCTTTTTGGAATTATTTTTACTTTTTATAGAAAAAGAAAGTACAATTAACTATTTAAGTTTGATTTAAACATCAAAGAATAAATCCTAATTTGCAGACTAGAAAAACAATGCTTTGTCATATCGATAGAGCGAAGAATAAGCGATGAGATATCTCATTTTATAAGATTCTTCCTTGTTCCTCGTTCGCAATGATAAAAAGAAAAAGATATAGTAGAAAGTGCAAATACAGAATCAAGTTCAGCATAGGTAGATTAAAAAAACTACCCTTTTAGACTTTGTTCGAATGGGATTCGGTTTACAATACTTCTTCCTAAAGTAACTTCATCTGCATATTCTAATTCATCTCCAACGGAAATTCCTCTAGCAATAGTACTTGTTGTAATGTTGTATTTTTCTATTTGTTTAAAAATGTAAAAATTGGTAGTATCTCCTTCCATTGTAGAACTTAATGCAAATATCAATTCTTTTATTTCACCATTTTCTATTTTTTCGACCAAAGAGTTGATATGTAAATTCTGAGGACCAATACCTTCAATTGGTGAAATTTTTCCACCTAAAACATGATACAAACCATTAAACTGAGCGGTACTTTCTATTGCCATTACATCTCTAATGTCTTCTACAACACAAACCAATTCATTATTTCGTTTTGGGTTGTTGCAAATATCACACAAAGCAGTATCAGAAATATTATTGCACTTTTGGCAGGTTTTTACTTCGTTTCTAAGTTGGGTTAAGGCATCTGCCAAAAACTTTGTATGCTCATTAGGTTGCTTTAAAAGATGAAGCACCAAACGTAAAGCGGTTCGTTTTCCAATTCCTGGTAAACGAGAGACTTCGTTTACGGCATTTTCTAAAAGTTTCGAAGAAAAATCCATTTGGTAAAATTACGAATTCACAATTACGAATTATA
>CAYPHE010000514.1:0-1552 GCA_964410075.1 uncultured Polaribacter sp. | reverse complement strand
AAAGTTGCAAAAGGTTGCGTGTAATATTGGTATTTTTGTAAAACTCTATGAAAGACCAGATTTTTAACATAAAAGACGAAGCTGATTTTAAAAAGGTAACATTTGAAGTTTTTGCGCATCAATTTAAAAACAATCGGGTGTATCGATCGTTTTGCGATTTGTTATACATTCATCCTTCTGATGTAAAAACAATAGAAGAAATTCCTTTTTTACCTATAGAATTTTTTAAGAAAAGAAAAGTGTTGTCTTCTTTAGAAGAAATTGAAGAAGTCTTTTCTAGCTCAGGAACCACAGGAGCTACAACTAGTAAACACTTTGTAACCAATATTAATTATTACAAAGAGAGTTATTTAAAAGGGTTTCAACATTTTTATGGAGATGTAAATGAGTATACTATTTTAGCCTTATTGCCTAATTACTTAGAAAGAAAAGGATCTTCTTTAATTTTTATGGTAGATGATTTAATAAGAAAATCTAACAATTTAGATAGCGGTTTTTATCTGAATAATTTAGATGAACTGGCTAAAAAGCTTATAGAGTTAAACGAATCAAATAAAAAGGTTTTGTTGATTGGAGTTTCTTTTGCGTTGTTAGATTTAGTTGAAAAATATCAATTCAATTTAAGCAATGCTATTGTTATGGAAACTGGAGGAATGAAAGGAAGAAGAAAAGAATTGATTCGTAATGAGTTGCACTCTATTTTACAAGAAGGTTTTGGGGTTAATAAGATACATTCAGAATATGGAATGACAGAATTATTAAGTCAAGCGTATTCTAAAGGAAATGGCGTTTTTGAAACACCACCATGGTTGAAAATTTTAATTAGAGATACAGAAGATGCTTTAACCATTTTACCAAAAAATAAAAATGGAGGCATTAATATAATTGATTTGGCAAACTACAATTCTTGTTCTTTTATTGCCACTCAAGACTTAGGTAAAGTTTTTGAAAACAACACATTTGAAGTTATTGGTCGTTTTGACAATTCTGATATAAGGGGATGCAATTTGATGGTCTTGTAATAATTACTAATAATTATCGACTACAACTAAAAAATCAGACCAATGAAAACGCTTATTACACTATTTTTATTTGCTGTTACAACAGTAGTATCTGCCCAACAAGACTATTATACTAAAAAAGGCTACGCTGTAGAAGGTTATGATGTTGTTGCTTATTTTAGTAACAAAGCTGTAGAAGGTAAAAACGAATTTACCACGACTTATGATGGTGTAAAGTTTAAATTTTCAACCAAAGAAAATTTAGAATTATTCACAAAAGCTCCAAAAAATTACCTTCCCCAATACGGTGGATATTGCGCATACGCCGTTGGAGCAAAAGGGAAAAAAGTAAGTATAGATCCAGAAACTTTTGAAATTAGAGACGGAAAATTGTATCTATTTTACAATTCTTGGGGTACAAATACATTAAGTTTATGGAATGAAGAAGGAGCGGAACAATTAAAAGCTAAGGCAGATAAAAATTGGGAGAAAATAAAAAAGCCAGAATAACGAAAAAATTTCACTTTGAGAAAAGTGTAATAGAGTAAAAA
>CAYPHE010000513.1:0-1568 GCA_964410075.1 uncultured Polaribacter sp. | reverse complement strand
ACAACTTCTATAATCCAATCTACATCAGCAATTTTAGCAATATCATCTTCTAAATTTCCTGTAGTAATTCTATTAGCAAACTTTTGATTGTAAATAGGAGATGGTTTAGATTTTAATGCAATTTGTAAGGCATTATTTACAATACGGTTACGAACTATTCTATCATTTAAAGTAAGACTTTTACTTTCTTCTTGTTTAGTTAAATCTCTAGGAACAATATCTAATAACAAAACTTCTACACCAATATTAGCAAAATGACAAGCAATACCACTTCCCATAATACCAGATCCAATAACGGCTATTTTTTTTATGTTTCTTTTCATTTTAGCTTACTTTTTTGCTGATTTTAAAAATATCTTTATCAGCAATTAGTTTGTTTATAGTAGAGGTTACTTTAAAGAAACCTTCCAAATCTTTTTCAGTAACATTTTTGTTTACCACTTCATTAAATTGTATAACATGACCTTTAGAAATTTCTCTCATTGCTTTGCCGTAATCAGTTAATTTTATAATTACGCTTCTACCATCACAAGGGTTTTTTTCTCTACTTATGGCTCCTTTGTCTTCCATCGTTTTTAAAATACGAGATAAACTTGTAGGCTCCATTCCCATTAAAGGTCCTAAAGCTGTAGAAGGTGTTCCGTGTTGTTTGTCTATATTTAATAAAACAAATGCGGTAGCCATTGTACTATCATGCTTCGCAGCCTGTTCATTATACATTTTTGCAACAGCTTGCCAAGTTGCTCTCAATTGATGGTCTATGGTTTTTTCTTTGTCCATTGTCCAAATATATAAAAATTTACTATGCATGCATAGTAAAAAATAAAAAAGTTATGCGTGCATAATAAATTTTAACATTTTATTTTTTGAAATATTATCAAAAATAAATGATGTATTTTTATATATTATAATTTTATAGGTGGTTTTATGAGGAGGTTTTTAATTTTTTGGGTTTTATTATTTTTTGTAACAGATTATTTTTCACAAGAGTTACCTCTAGATTTTTCTTCTTCAAATCAAAAATTTGAATCGTTTGGCGGCAGTGGTTTTGCTTTTAGAGGAGATCCTGATGATGAAACAAACCAAGTTGGGCAATTTTTTAATGATGGTCTAAATGCAGACCAGGGTTTTTATATAAGTCTTACTAAGAGTATTGATTTAAGTAAGTCACAAACTATTGTATTATCTTTTTATTCTTTTGACCCAAACGTACATTCAATTACCATTTCTTTACAAAATGGAGAATTAGGTTCAGTGGTTTTTGAAACAAAAGATACTGCTGCTACTTCTGGTTGGCAACATAATATTGAATTCAAATTTCAACCTGAAACCGGAACTTATGATAGGTTGTCTATTTATGTAGATTTAGGAGATAAAACACCAGGAACTTATTTATTGGATAATATTAATAACGGCAATAATATAGTCGATAAAGATGATGGGAATGAAGAAGAGCCTGTTTATGATGTTTTGATTTGGTCAGATGAATTTGATAGTAGTTCAACTCCAATAACTATTGATAATTCGAAATGGCATCATCAAACGTTTCCACCTTCTGGAGATGGAAG
>CAYPHE010000512.1:0-1568 GCA_964410075.1 uncultured Polaribacter sp. | reverse complement strand
TTTTTTTATATTAGCAAAAATTAACTACTATAAAAATAAACTAATTAAGCTATATCCAATTATGAAAAAAATTATTTTATCAATTTTAGCTTTTGGTGCGATTTCATTAAGCACTAAAGCACAAGAAGGTTTTGCTTCTATTTTACTTGCTGATGCTGCTGATTCTGAAAAACTATTACAAGCTTACATTACCCCTGGAATGGAAGGTTTTATTAATAGCATGAATAACGGATGGTACCATACTGCAAAAGTTCATAAAAAATTAGGCTTTGATATCACTTTTGGTTTTAATGCTTCAGTAGTGCCTTCTGAAAAAGAAATGTTTAATGTTACAGCTCTTGGTTTGGCTTCTATAAGCTCTAGCTCTTCAACAGCCTCTACAATTGCAGGTCCTAATGATGCCACTGGAATGACGGTAACTAGAAATATTCAAGGTCAAAATGTTAGTACAGATTTCGATTTTCCTGGAGGAGTAACTGGAGATTTACCTTTAAACGCAGTTCCAGCACCAGTTTTACAAGTTGGTCTTGGACTTCCTAAAGATTTTGAAATTATAGTGCGTTATTTACCAGAAGTTAGTTTTGAAGACGATAACGGTTCTGCATCTATGTATGGATTTGGTATTAAAAAAGAAATAACAGACCTTTTAGGTATTGTTGATAAAACACCACTACATATATCTTTATTAGCCGCTTACACAAGTATGACTGTAGATTACGGCTTTAATATAGATACCCCAAATTTAACTGTAGTTGATGGTTTAACTGAATTTGATTTATCTGCATTTACTGCGCAAGCCATTGCTTCTTTTAACCTTCCTTTTATAAGTGTTTATGGAGGTTTGGGTTATAGCAGCGGTAACTCTAGTTATAATATGTCTGGAACATACACGGGTACATTTACAGAACCAATTACAAATACAACTGTTACAGAAAATTTAAATGTTCCTGGAGCTTTAGATTTCGAATCAAGCGGTTTTACAACTACTATTGGAGCAAGACTAAGTTTAGCCTTCTTTAAAATATATGGTAGTTACACCATACAAGAATATAATACTGCAAATTTAGGTATTGCATTTAGCTTTAGATAAATAAAATCTATTTTAAAAAAAGAAGCATCCAGAAATGGGTGCTTTTTTTTTATTTAACAAATAAAAATAAAAACGTTAAAAGATAAACATATCATCATTTTTATACCTATTAAACGTTCTATTAAAATAACAATAATGTATTTTTGTGAAGTAATTATTGAATAACAAATTAAAATAAAAAATATGAAGGTTACAGTAGTTGGTGCAGGTGCAGTTGGTGCAAGTTGTGCAGAGTATATCGCTATTAAAGATTTTGCTAGCGAAGTTGTTTTATTAGATATAAAAGAAGGCTATGCAGAGGGTAAAGCAATGGACTTAATGCAAACAGCTTCTTTAAACGCTTTTGACACTAAAATTACAGGTAGTACAAACGATTATGCTAAAACTGCAGGTTCTGATGTTTGTGTAATTACTTCTGGTATACCAAGAAAACCAGGTATGACTCGTGAAGAATTAATTGGTATTAATGCAGGTATCG
>CAYPHE010000511.1:0-1571 GCA_964410075.1 uncultured Polaribacter sp. | reverse complement strand
GTATCACAAGTTTTTAAATAGTATGCTTTTTTCATTATTATCAAGTATATTTATCCATCAAAATTAAGGATAAAAATGAAAACACAATTTGATGTTTTAAGAAAATCGAGAGAACTCGTTTTAAAAGAAATAGAAGGATTAACTTTAGAACAGTTGCATACTATTCCAGAAGGTTTTGTAAACAATATTGCATGGAATGTAGCACATTTGGTGGTTACTCAGCAATTGTTATTGTACAAATTGTCTGGTTTAGACTGTTTATGTGATGATGATTTGATTGAAAAATATAGAAAAGGAACAAAACCAACAGAAACTTTTACTAAAGAAGATTTTGACGAAGTAAAAGAATTACTGGTAGGATTGCCAAATACATTAGAAGAAGACTTTGAAGCTGGTATTTTTAAAACTTATACAGAATATCCTACAAGTACAGGTTTTGTGTTAACTTCTTTTGAAAGAGCTGTTAATTTTAATAATTTTCATGAAGGGATACATTATGGAATTATTAGAGCTATAAAAAAGTTAGTATAATTTTTAAAATATTTCAACATAAAAAAACTGGATTCAAATCCAGTTTTTTTATGTTTTACAAACGATAAACTAAGCCAAATTGAAAGTTTATTAACCAATCGTTACTGCTATTTTGAGGAACGTTTGCATTAATTCCTTCTAAATCATCAACTAGAAAGTATTGATAACCTAGTTGGGTTACTATATCTGCATTATTAGCTACTTTAATTCTTGTACCAAGAGCTCCAGAAAACGAAAGTGAGTCTCCAACTCCCAAATAAAAAGTCTCATCTGGAATATTTGCTTTTGCTTGTAATGAATTCACTTTTTCTAAAACTGAAGAATCGTAGGTAATATCTCTATCGAAAGAAGAGAAGTTTACTCCAAAACTAATGTAAGGATTGAATAACATTCTAGTAGAATATACATAGTCTCTTAGCGGTAAAAGGTAGTATTCTAAGTTAGTCCCTAAATTAAAAAGAGATAAAGAACCTCTCATCGCTTTCATTTTTTCGGAGGTCGGAGAGTTTCCTCTACTATCTTCACTAAAATTTTGCAAATTTGTACTATTACTATATCTAAATTCAGTTTTAATCATAATATGGTTCATTAATCGTGAAGATGCGTTACGATCCCATCTTAAGTTTCTATCGTAAAATTGTAAGTAATGGGCTACAGCAAAAGAGGTACTATTATTACTAGTGTTCGTGCTAATTGGATTTGATTCACCGTAATCGCTACTTAAACTAGAAGTACCTATAAAAGCGCCAATATCATGTTTGTAGTTTTGTGCTTCAAGTTTAAAAAAGATTACTAAGGTTAGTAAAATTGTAATGGTAGTTTTCATATCTTTCTATTTAAGGAGTTACTTTATATGTCAAAAGTATTTTTAAACAGGAAGAGTTGAAATAGGTAATTTCCTTAAATTTTAAAAAAAAACCGATAAAAGTAAAAGAAAAAGCACTTTTTATATAAAAAGTGCTTTTTCTTTTAGATATGATGTAGTGGTATAATTAATAGAACAAAGGTGTACTAAAGTTAAGGTGGTATACCAAACCAAA
>CAYPHE010000510.1:0-1578 GCA_964410075.1 uncultured Polaribacter sp. | reverse complement strand
CACTGGATTTTAAGTCCAGCGTGTCTACCAATTCCACCACTTCAGCATTGGTATTTATAAAAATAGAGCGAAAGACGGGATTTGAACCCGCGACCCCCACCTTGGCAAGGTGATGCTCTACCCCTGAGCTACTTTCGCAGTCAATATAATCTTTTTAAGAACTAAACTTTGCCTTATTTCTAAGAGCGGTGCAAATATATAAACATTTATAGTTTCTGCAAATAGTTTTTTAGATAAATTACCAACTATTTTAAGATGTTTTGCTAACTTTTTGTTTATCAGAAGAATCTCGTACAATTAATTTTGCATTTAAAATTTTCTTATTCAATTTTTGCTCTAAAACGGGTTGTTTGGTATGTCTTAAAAAAGCAAGAGCAGCTTCCTTGCCAATTGTTGCGCTTTGTTGCTCTATACTGGTTATACTTGGGGTAACTAAAGCGGTAAAAGGCTCATTTCCAAAGCCAACCAGAGCAATTTCATCAGGAATTTTAATGTTGTTTTCCTTCATAACCTGTAAAGCACCTAAAGCAGCATAGTCTCCAGCAACATAAACAGCATCTGGTCTTTTCTCTAAATTAAGTAGTTGCAGCATCTTTGCTCTTCCATCTTTAATGGTAAGGTTACTTTCTAACAACAATTCTTTATCGAGAGGTAAATTATACGCTTTTAAAGCATCTATGTATCCTTTAATTCTGTTGTTATAGATACGAGTTCGTTTAAAACCACCAATATGAGCAATTCGTTTGCATTCTTGTTCAACTAAATGTTTAACAATAATTTGGCTACTATTATAATCGTCAATACCAACATAATCTACATTCAAATCATTTTCTCCTCGGTCAAATAAAATTAACGGAATACCTTTTGATTTTACCTTCTCAAAATGATCTAGTTCTACGGTTTCATTTGCCATAGAAGCAATAATACCATCAACTTGAGTGTATAACAATGTATCTATGTTGTTGCATTCTTTTTTAAAAGATTCGCTAGATTGAGTAATAATAATATTATAACCTTCTTTATTTAATACTTCTTCCATGTTTTGTAGTACAGAAGAAAAAAAGTTGCTATTTGTTCTAGGTACAATAACGCCAACTAAATTACTTTTTCCACTTCTTAATGCACTAGCCAAATGATTGGGTTGGTAATTCAAGTTTTTAGCAACTTGTTTTACAGCCTTTTTTGTTTTTTCGCTAATTCTAGGGTCGTTATGCAAAGCTTTAGATACTGCTGCAGGAGAAATGTTTAAAACGTTAGCAATGTCTTTTATGGTAGTTTTTTTTTTGATAATCAATATTTTTATATATTTGCTTAATCGTTTAAACAAATATAAAACGATAATTTGTATAATCAAAAGGATATTAGTTTTCTATCGTTTTGATTTTTTATTTTAAAGTTGGTTAAACGTTTAAGCAACTAACCATAATTAATTAAATTTATAATGAGTAAAGTAGTAACATTTGGAGAAATCATGTTAAGATTGGCTCCGCAAGGTTTTTTAAGATTTTCGCAAGCAAATAGTTTTGATGCTATTTATGGAGGAGGAGAATCTAACGTAGCAGTTTCTTTAGCAAATTA
>CAYPHE010000509.1:0-1579 GCA_964410075.1 uncultured Polaribacter sp. | reverse complement strand
CACCCAATGTTCCAGAAAAACTGGAAAATAGTATCATAATAATTCCGACAAATTCTTCATTTGAAGATGTAGTTAATATCCTCTATACGAATAACCAAATTATCGATACAGTTTCGTTTCGAGAGGTGTCTGAAATGATGAATTATAAGAAAAATGTAATTAGGTCTGGAAGATATAAAATAAATCCTTCTTGGAGTAATCGCTCATTAATCAGTCATCTTAGAGCTGGTAATCAAGAACCCGTAAATTTAGTTTTAACTCACGGTTGGGAATTAGCAGATGTTGCAGGTAAAGCTTCTAAATTTATTGAAAGTGATTCAACCAGTTTGATTAACCTTTTTAAAAACGAAAATTATATAAAACAATTTGGATATAACAGAGAAAAGTTAATGAGTTTGTTTATTCCAAATACGTATGAATTTTATTGGGACACAAACGAAAAAGAATTTTTTGAACGAATGATTAAAGAACATAAAAGATTTTGGAATTCAAACAATAGACTTTCAAAGGCTAAAAAATTAGATTTGACATCCGAAGAGGTTTACACTTTAGCATCAATAGTAGAAAGAGAAATATCACGAGACGAAGAAAAAAGACGGGTTGCAGGGTTATATTTAAATCGAATCAAAATAGGTATGAAATTAGATGCAGACCCAACAGCAAAATTTGCTACTAAAGATTTTAAAGCGACAAGGATTTTATATAAACATATACGTTTTGATTCACCATATAACACTTATTTACATAGAGGACTTCCACCTGGACCTATAAGTATGGCTTCCATAACGAGTATAGATGCAGTTTTGAATTCAGAAGAACACAATTTTTATTATATGTGTGTTGACCCAAATAATCTGGGATATCACCTTTTCGCTGAATCCATAACTGAGCATAGTAAAAATGCAAGAAAGTATCATCGTTGGTTAGATAATAGAAAAAATTAAGGCTGAAAATAACAAACGCTAACATAGTTATATAAAAAATTGCTAGTTTAGACTAAAACAAAATTAGTTGCTCATTTGCTAGCTTCTGATTTTCCTTCGGAAAATCCTCTCACACAAACAAGCAACATTTCATATATAAACCATATACAAACTTTTGACAACAAGCAAAATCAAGATGAATAAGAAAATGATGGGTATTATAAAATTGGTTTGGTTAGAACTTATTATAATAATAATATTTATTTTTTTTAAGCTTATTAGACCTACTGTTTTAAATAGTAAGTCATCCGAATTTTTCAAATTAATTTTACTTTCATTACCAAATTTTTTTGAAGCGGTAATTGGGACTTTAACTTTAACAGGAATCGGATTAATAATAAATGATAAATTGAGCAGAAAGTATCAAATTAGATCTAGGCTAATTTACATTCTAGCTGCTGTTTTAGCAGGAATTTATGTATCAACTCAAGAATTAAAAATTCATAATTTAGGCGGAAATAATGTGTTTGATGTAAATGATTTGCTTTTCTCCTTTATTGGACTGATAATTGGTTATTTAATTGTTTTACTTATCAACCCAAATAAAATAGATAGCTCAAAAAACAATCTCTAATCAAATGAACTAACAGTTACTA
>CAYPHE010000508.1:0-1582 GCA_964410075.1 uncultured Polaribacter sp. | reverse complement strand
CTTTATTTAAAAAGAGTTTAGATAGAATAGAAAATCTGCAATTTATTCATTATGCTTTTCTTATTTTTACGCTTTAAAATTAAAAAAATGTCAAAAAAAAATCTTGCTATTTTTACTATTGCAATTGCAGTAATACTAGATCAGGTTATAAAAATATATGTAAAAACCAATTTTACCTTAGGAGAAGAAGTTGTTGTTTTCGATTGGTTTAAAATTTATTTTACCGAAAATAATGGTATGGCAATGGGTTTTGAGTTTGGAGGTAAAGCAGGAAAATTATTTTTAACTTTGTTTAGAATAGTTGCTGTTGGGGCAATAATTTATTGGCTAGCTGGTAATATTAAAAGAAAAGTACACAATGCGGTAATTATAGCAATTGCTCTAATTTTTGCTGGTGCAGTTGGTAATATTATAGATTCTGTTTTTTACGGTGTTATTTTTGATAGTTCTGCGAATGGAAATGTAGCTACACTATTTGCTGAAAATCCATACGGAACTTTATTTCATGGTAAAGTAGTAGATATGTTTTATTTTCCTATTTGGAGTGGTGCTTTACCAGAATGGATTCCTTTTGTTGGAGGTGATTTGTTTACTTTCTTTCAATATATATTTAATCCTGCTGACGCTTTTATAAGTGTTGGTGTAGCATTATTATTTTTATTTAGTAAACAAGCTTTTCCTAAAGAAGAAAAACAGGAATAAGTTAAATAAATTCGTCTAAAATTTTACAGATTTACTAATTTTAAAAAAGTGATGTTAAAATAACGCTTTTTATTTTTACCTATTCTAAATAAACTTTATATTTGCGCTATTATTTTGAATACTAGATGCTAATATTTTACAAAAAAGAAACACCTTTAATTCAATTGCAAGAACAAACTGATGTTTGTGATGCTTCTTGTATTACAAACTGTTTAAAACCAAAAAGTAAATGCTGTAATAAATTTAAGAAAAAGGGCATCAATTGTAAAAGATGCCCCCATATTTTGCTTCAAAAAGCTTCTTAGATTTTCTTTTTTATTAATTAGACTGAATCAAAACTTTAGAATTAGTATTCTGGCTTGTTTTTTTAAACAAAGGATCTGCACCAATAGTACCTATTAAACTTTCTAAATATTCTGGACTAGAAACTGCGTCAAAATTTTCTTTTACTTTTTGTAATCTTTTTTTAATTTTTAAATCAATAACAATATCTTTATTAGAAGAATTTGCAATAAAGTCTGTCAAATATTTTATTTGAGATTTGTAAAAAGCAACCTCTTTTTCCTGTTTTAAAACAAGACGTTTTTTGTACCAATCGCTATTTAATACGTAATCTCTTTTAAAATAATTTCTTAACTCTGGGTTGCTAATCTCTTTTCCTTTATAATTACCATAAGCCATAATATGTAGTAAAATTTTAAGAGGAGGAATTGCCGCAGAAATGCTATTATCTTCAAAATAACGAAGTGCTACTTTTTGTTGTGCTTCAACAATATTGTTAATACCATCTACAAAATCTTCTAAACCTTGTAGTTCTGGTTTTAGCATACGTTCGCTAAAAACAGCGGTAGGTTCGTCAAAAATTCTGTTTAAACAGTAT
>CAYPHE010000507.1:0-1587 GCA_964410075.1 uncultured Polaribacter sp. | reverse complement strand
CATACGTTCGCTAAAAACAGCGGTAGGTTCGTCAAAAATTCTGTTTAAACAGTATAAATCGAATTTTTTTGTAATTCTATAACCTAGCCTGCTTGCCAAAACTTTTTTTCCTTCAAATTCAAAATCTTCTAATTTTTCGAGAGAACCATTTTTAATTAAGTTGTTTGGGTCTCTATCTTTAGGAGTCATTCTTGCCCAAATTTCTGGAATTAACAAACTTACATCATGGTCAATTTTGTTTTCTGCACCAATATAACCCGCAGCTGTGCTAAATCCATTAGATTCAGTTAAAATATGAGACAATAATGCATTGTTTAAATCTGTAGTTGGGGTTAACATATTAAAAGGCGCTTTGGTTAATGCTCCTTCTGAACCTGCGCCTGTGGTAGATGGAGATTTACCAGTTAAACTACAAATAAAGTCCATAAATAATTCTGGAGTTTCTTGGTAGTGAATTGGATTGTAAACCGCCAAAGGTCTAATTCCGTTAGCTTTATCAACAGGATTGTTTCTTCTGCCTGGCAATACCGCATTTACAACATGAATTACTGGATCTTCTTGCTTAATTTTTCTTGTTAAACGAACACCAATATCAGAAATATAAGAAGCTTCGTTTTCTTTATAAAATCTGTTTGGCTCTAAATAACGTGGATTTTTGGTTGGTAAACCGTCTTCAATAATTCTTGGGTGAGATGGTAATACAAACTGAATATTTTCATCATCACTATTAATAATTTCTAAAATAAAATCTTTAACAGGTTGTGTGTATTTATCAAAATTGATGGTGTCTTCATAAATAGCAATTGCATCTTTTTTGGTTAGCATTTCGTAATTGGTTAAAAACCTTCCATCAGAAATAATATCTAATTCTGCGCCTTTATCATAACCTCTTACAATTGCTTCATCTGGTCTTTGAAACAAATGTGCCTCGCAATTGGTTATTACTTTTACACTAGGATTATCAAATTCTGAATTTAAGTTTTTAAACTGATTTCTGGGTAACGTTATAGAAGCAGAAATATCGTCTTCTGTTTGAATTTTTTCACTAGCAGAAAAATCAGAGCGCAATTTATTTAACATCCAATTGCCTTGTTGATTAAAACCAACACGAACATAACTGCCCACAACAGGATTGTTATTGTAGCGTAATGAAGTGCCTTTTACTCCGTTAATAATTTCTACAGACATCATGTCTTTCCAATTTAAATTGGCACCATGTGCCTGTCTAAATAAACGTTTTACCAATAAAACTAAAGAACGAACGTGAACAGGAATATTACTTACAAAAGCATTAAACTCATCTGAATTTTCTTCTGATGGAGTTAATAATTTTACCACAGAACCTAGGGTTCTTTTTTCACTTAAAAAAGATCTAGATTTTGGTCTTTCAATACTCTTGTCTTTCCAACGTGTAGAGTAGTTGAACTCTATAATTTCATCAGCTTTTTTAAAATCTTCTTCTAAATTATGAATATTAAAATTACTATATGTAATTGCATTTTGCATCGATTTAGAAATCTCAGATTTACCACCACCAGAAACTGTACAAGGCTTATGGCAAAAAACACCTTCAGGAAATGTTTCCAC
>CAYPHE010000506.1:0-1606 GCA_964410075.1 uncultured Polaribacter sp. | reverse complement strand
ACTTTTTATCAAGTTTATAATGTAGTATCTGTAGGTGCTTTAGATGGAAACGGAACAGGAGTTTTAGAAAGAAATAATTTAACATCAGATGGTCATAGAATGAGGCTTAAGGGTGCTAGTTTTCCTCAAAATGGTGAACTATACAATTTTATTGTAGTTAGTAACCCTGTAAAAGATGATAATTTTGACGTGCCAAATGCATTTTCTATCATTTCTACTTCAAGCCAACCAAATCCAGACAATCCTTTAAGAAGATTTGTAGCTACAACTAATTATGACTTTTTAAATTTTGGAGGAAATACTCCAGCAGAAAGCAGTAGACCATGGTTAGATAGTTGGGTTATCGAAGCTACGGATGGAACAGAAATTACGTTAAATTCAAAAGATTTTAACTCAAACTCAATTTTTATTGCTAACCCAGTTGACGATAGATTAAGTATTAAAGGAATTAGTGATACTGTAAATGAAATATCTATTTTTTCTTTATTAGGACAAAAAGTTTTAACTAGAGTAGTAAAATCACGATCTACGTTAAGTATAGATGTTAGTAATTTAAAAAGCGGTGTTTACCTTGTGAAATTAAAAGGAGATAATGGAGCATTCACTAAAAAAATAATAAAGGAATAATTTCTAACTAAAAATACCAAAATATTTTAATCATTCTATTTTTTTTAAATAGAATGATTTTTTTATTTATTCAGGATAGTACAGGATACTGTAAGAGACATATTTCTATAAATTTAGACCTTAATTAATTAAAAACTATAATTTATGAGAAAAATTACTTTAAAGATTGCAATATTTTTATTTGTTGCAGTATCTGCTTTTCAAGTAGAAGCTCAAACATGGACTAAAAACGGTTGGTATACAGTTGGTATTCCAGAACAAGATCTTTTTCTAACAATAACAGGAACAGGTGCTTTACAGTGGTCAGCAAAATTACCAGAAGCTCAAGCAGCACAACAAGAGTGGGCAATAGTAGACCACGTACAACCAGCTGCAAATGGATATATGCAAATTACTGCTACTATTCCTGGTGCTGGAAACTTTACTTTGGCTACAAACGAAGAAAATATAGTAGTAACAGGTCAAAATGATAATGGTGTTGATCAATATCAAATTACACTTATTGCTAGACCTGGTGATCCAGTAAGTGATACTGCAGCTGAAAATTACGAATTTGACCAATTCCAAAGAAGAAAAACTAGTGGCGATGTAGAAGGAAATGATGCATTATTTATTAAGCCACCTGCTGCTACTTATCCTGGTAATGTGAGATTTGGTGTAACACCAGTAGCTGACGGTCCTGTTCAGTTTGATAATGGAGCCATCGATAAACTTGAGTTTCAATTTGTAAGAGATGTTGTTTTAAGTACTAAAAACTTTGACGCTAGTTCTTTGTCAATCTCTAACCCAGTAAATGATAAATTAACAGTTAAAGGTATTGATTCTAATATTACTAAATTATCTGTATATAACTTATTAGGTAGTAAAGTGTTAACAAAAAATATCGCTGGAGAATCTTCAGTTAATTTAAGTGTTAGTAACTTGGTTTCTGGTATGTATATCGTAAAATTAGAAGGTGCAAACGGAGCTTTTTCAAAGA
>CAYPHE010000505.1:0-1623 GCA_964410075.1 uncultured Polaribacter sp. | reverse complement strand
GATGACGACAATTCTATAAAAGTTGATTCTACTCCGGAGATTAATTCTTTTGTAGGAGAGATATCTTCTTTGCCAGGTGAGACAATTACTTTTGAAGGGGTTGTAACTGATCCGGCAGGGATAAAAACAGTTAATATTAAATACGAACCATGGTTTTTAGATAAAACTATAATTAAAGATTCTTTGCCAGATATTTATAATTTGGAATATAAATTTAAAGTCCCAGATGGTGAAGAAGATTTTAGTAGCCATACAATACCAATTACTATTACCAATGCAGGAGATGTAGAAACATCAACTCAAGTTGTTGTTACTTTAGATAAAGATATTGATGTACCTGTTATAAATATTAATAGTCCAGCTGATGGTGCTACTGTTTTGTTAGGTGATGGGAATGAAATTGACTTTAATATTAGTGTAACAGATAGAGAGTTAGCGGAGTTTAAAATAGAAAGTGAGATTTTAAATGAAACAATTGCTATTTCTGGAGCAACTTATAACTATACTAAATCTCTAGATGTAGCAACTCCTGGGACTTATGTTTTTGATATTTCGGTAACAGATGCTACAGGAAATCAATCGTCTGCTGCAGTTTCGGTGAGTGTTGTTACAGATTTACAATTTAATGCAATGTTTTTAACAGATGAAACTAGTGATGCTGCACTTGAGCAAGATTTATTCGGAATTCCATTTAGTACAGAGGGTAGTCAGGCTTCTGGAGAAAATGGATACGTGTTTACTGCTCGTTATTATTCTAAAGCAGTAAATTCAGAAGTTAGATTTATACCTCAGCGAACATCTTTTGAGCCTTTTGCCTTTGGAGCTGATGCAAACAATCCTGGTAAATTAACTTTAGGTAGTGATGCAACCGTTAATCCAATTATCATTCCAGGTGTTGGGTATTATGAAATAAAAATGGATGTAAGAGATTTAAGTTTTACAGTTTCTCCTTACACGCCTACAGATGATGCTTTCGACCAAGTTTATGTTTTGGGAAGAGGTATATATACGGATGCAACAACATCTACATGTACTAAAAATTCTGATGGTACTAATCAATGTTGGCATTTTAATTCAGGAAAACCATTTGTTCAAGATGCAAGTAATCAATATTTATGGACTCTAGATGTTACTGTTCAAGATGAGCCAAATGATAATGGAGCAAACGGATTTATTTTAAATGCAAATACAACAGGATGGGCAC
This sequence comes from uncultured Polaribacter sp., assembly GCA_964410075.1. Taxonomy (GTDB): domain Bacteria; phylum Bacteroidota; class Bacteroidia; order Flavobacteriales; family Flavobacteriaceae; genus Polaribacter. The sequence goes on along the minus strand of CAYPHE010000505.1, from coordinate 419 downwards.
CATTCTGGAGAACAAATGCTGATGATCGCTCAATAGCAGTTCCTGGAGGTGGTAGTAATTATGTTTTTCCAGACACTGCTTTAGGAAAAGATTACACTTTCATATTTGATACGCATTTGAATAGAGTTGTTATAAAGAATAGATAAAAAAGATTAATAATCAAACAAAATAATTAAATGAAACAATTAACCTTATTAATATTAAGCATTATCTGTTTTAGTTTTTCGGTAGAAGCTCAAAAAACGATCACAGGAACAATTATTGATGAATCTGGTGATCCAATACCAGGAGTTAATATTTTAGAAAAAAATACAGATAATGGAGCTTTTTCTGATTTTGATGGAAAGTTTACGATAAAAGTAGATGATAAAGCTATTTTGGTTTTTAGCTATTTAGGTTTTAAGACACAGGAAATTAAT
>CAYPHE010000504.1:0-1638 GCA_964410075.1 uncultured Polaribacter sp. | reverse complement strand
TAGCAAATTTTATACTTTTATTGTAATGTAAACGCTTTTTATGTTAGTATATTAATTTAAAATAAAACCTCTTTGTTTTCACAAAGAGGTTTAAATAATTGAATTAACTTGTACTTCTTTTAATAAAGTATGTCAATTCTTAACCATGTAAAAGGTTTTAAGGTAATTTTTCCAAATCAAAAGCTTGAGAAATTAAGCCTTTATTTAACTTTATTTAATTTGATAAACCAATACGTTATATAAATATTTCCAAAAATAGTTGGTAAAAACCACCCTAAAATTCCAAGACTCCACTGGTTTACCATAAAAGCTGTTACTGAAGCTATATAACCACTTGTCATTTTTAGCAAATGTATTTTTAGCCAATTCTTATGAATTCTTTTTATATCTCGAAAAAGAAAAAGATCTACAATACCAAATAGAATACTAATTGCACCAAAATTTAATAAGACAATGTTGATTTTATTTTTCAGTACAATTGAGTACGATATCATTATAATTCCTAGTGTTACAATAAAGTAAGCAAAGATTTTATCAAGTGTTAATGAAATGTTTTTTTTCTTGAATTTTAGACTTCTATATCCTCCAATAATAAAATATAAACTAAATAATCCAAGAGAAAAAAGAAATGGACTCTTATGATTTGGCATTGTTGCTACTACAAGAGATAGTAAAGCTGAAATAAATAAAGTATAATAAAATACTTTACCAGATTTTTTATGTAATGGTTTTCCTTTTTTGGCAGTTAATGAAATTGTTCCAGAAATTAATGTAATGCTACCAAATATAACATGAGTAATAATAAGTGCTTTAGTAATGTTTGTTATTTCCATTTTTATGTTTTAATTGTGTTTAACCAATAAATATTGCAGTTAAACAAAGTTATTTGAGTGTGTTTTTTAGAAAGTTGAATAACTTTTTCTATTTGTTTAAAGAATTTTAATCCTTATTGTCTCGCTGTTCAATTGTATGCTGTTTTCCAAATAGAGATTTTTCATCTTCGTTTATAGAATTAGAAAACCCTAGCATAAAAGCAGTTATGATTATTAAAGTTTTTCTTTTAAACCAACAGAATAGTTGTTTAGATTTATCTAAACATTTTTTATTTTTATACATAGTAATAATGATAAATAATGAGTTATTTTTTTATCATTTGTTGCTTTTCAGTATTTGCCAATAACAATAATATAGTTTTGGCTATGTATAACTTGAAGTTGAGTTGCTAGATGTAGTTTTATGAATTAAGAAAGTATGCTTGCTTTTTAAGATAGCAATTTCTTGATACAATTGCCTTTGTGTTTTAAATGTAAGAACAATTTGCTGTATGGAAGCAACATGTAGAAAACTGTCTAAAAAAAAGTAGGCTAAAAAATAATCTTTTGAAAAGGTCTTATAAAAGGCAAAATGTTTAGTTTTTTTAGCACTAAATATTTTATTCTGAAATACCTTAGAAGAGTGATAGTATTCAGAAGAATTTTTTTGAGAATAAACAGTAGTATCTGCAACAGAAACTAGAAAAACTAGTAAGAAAACAAGTAAGTGTTTTAGTTGCATTATAATTCTGTTTGTAAAATGATTTTAATTTAAAATAAAACCTCTTTGTTTTCACAAAGAGGTTTGAGTATTTGTGAGATACTG
>CAYPHE010000503.1:0-1638 GCA_964410075.1 uncultured Polaribacter sp. | reverse complement strand
AGATTTAGAACGAAAACAATTAGATTTTAATTTAGAAGAAGATGCAATGATTTAATAATCTAAATAGAAAAAAAATTAAAATACGTCATTTGACGTATTTTTTTTTGATTTTATATGATTGATTTTTGTAATAAATAATCAATTATGAAATCAATTTTACTTTTACTATCTTTTTTACCAATATTTACTTTTGGTCAGGTACAACTCGGAAATCAAATTAATAATCTAGATGAAAACAATAGTAAACCAAGTAAATTTGGTACTGCTGTTTCTGTTTCTAGCAACGGAAGTATTATAGCTGTTGGAGCTCCTGGGAACAATGAAAATAGTTTTGTTAGAGTTTTTAAATATTTAAATAACGATTGGCAAAAATTAGGTTCTGATATTGTAAACGAATCAATTTTAGAAAAAGTAGGTCATGGAGTTTCCTTGTCTTCTGATGGAAAAATACTTGCTGTTGGAGCTCCTGAAGGAGGAGATTTAGACGAAGGTCATATTAGAATTTATGAATACAAAAACGATACTTGGGAAAAGACTGCTCAAATTGTTGGAGATGGAACCCAGTTTTATTTGGGATATAATGTTGTTTTAAGTCCTGACGCTAAATTTTTAGCAGCTACAGCATATAAAACAAACAATACATCAAAAAAAGGTTCTGTAAAAGTGTATGAAAATATTAATGGAACTTGGACGCAAAGAGGTAGTACTTTAGAAGGTGAGTTTAATGGAGATGCATTTGGTTTTAGTTTAGATATGTCTGATGATGGGAATGTATTGTCAATTGGAAATAAAGGAAGAAAAAAAATACAAGTTTTTAAGTTTTTAGATAATGATTGGAGTCAGATAGGTGAAGATTTTACTGGTTTATCAACTACAACTCGTGAAATTTTAAGTACTTCTTTATCTGCTAATGGAAATAGAGTGGCAATAGGCTCTAGTACAGGAGTTTCTATATATGAAAATAATAATAATTCTTGGATTTTGTTAGGTAGTAAAATTAGTTATGGTAGTAGCAATTCTTTATCTGCAGATGGAACAAAAATAGCTATAGCTTCACCTTACAATTATACTGTTAAAAACTATATTTTTGAGAATAATACTTGGTCTCAAAGAGGTAAAGATGTTTCAACTTGGAGAAGTAGTAATTTTGGTCAATCTTTGGCATTAAGTGCAGATGGAGATACTTTTATTGCCGCAAGTGATAAAGCATTTCCAAGAGCATATTCTTTTAATTCAGCTTTATTATCAGTAAAGAATAATGATTTAGAAAAATTAGTATCAATTTATCCAAACCCTGTAAAAAATACATTCAACATTAATATTTCAAATGTTAATTTTGAAACTATTACGATTTATAATTTTTTAGGAAAAGAAGTATTCAAAAGTACCAATACTCAAATTGACTTTTTATCCTTTTCAAGAGGGGTATATGTATTACAAATAAAAACTAGTAAAGGAATTATTTTAAAAAAAATAATAAAGAATTAACGTATTAAAAATATTTAATTTCATTTTTGTTAAACTAGAAGAATTAAAAATTCTTTATATTGTTATACTTTAATAACAAAGTATAAAAATATACAAAAATGAAAAAATTAATTTTTTTATTTTCTTCTTTATTTTTTGTGGCTATTTCAG
>CAYPHE010000502.1:0-1644 GCA_964410075.1 uncultured Polaribacter sp. | reverse complement strand
CCCAATACAATAGCTTTTTTTACTAAACCCGCATTAGACTTCACTTGTAGTTTAAAAAAGATGTTTTTTTTATGTGTCTCTATAGTATGTCTACTTAAAAAAAGCTGTTCAGCAATTTCTTCTACTGTTTTTTCTTGAGTAATTAATTGTATAATTTCTTTTTCTCTTTTGGTTACTATATTTTTAGTAAAAACAAATTCATCTGAGCTTGTAATGTCATCATAAAAAAAAGTTTTATGCTCATAAACAATAGTTTCAATTGCCTTTACAACAGTAGTAATATCAGTGTCTTTTAGCAGGTAACCGTTGTAAAAGTTTCTTTTATAGTGTAAAGGTTCAAACATGCTAATAACCAATACTTTTACATTATTATGTATGCTTTTTACTTTTTTAATAAATTCGATACCATTAATATTTGGCATAGAAATATCAGAAATTATTAAATCAACAGCCGTTGTTTTTAAAAAGTTGATAGCAGTTTCTGCTTTGGTAAAAGTGGAAAGTACATTTATAAAAGCATAATTTTTAAGAGAAGCATTTAGTCCATTTAAAAAAAGGTCGTGATCATCTACTAAAATAACATCAATCTTCTTCATTTGTTTTTTGGTGTTTTTAAGATTATAGTTGTTCCTTTTTCTAAAGAAGAATCGATAACAAATGTTCCGTTAAAACGATTTACTTTCTCTTTAATATTTTGCAATCCAATACCATTGGGAGTTGTATTCGGATTAAAACCAGTACCATTATCTTCAACAATTAAAGTAATTTCGTTTGCTATTGTTAACGAAATGCTTACCAAACTAGCATTAGCATGTTTGTAAATATTAGTTACCATTTCTTGAATAGAACGGTATAGAAACAGCTTTTTTTCATCAGTTATTGTATCAATTTCGTCTTCAGGAAAAATAGATATTTCAAATTTAAAATGATTTTTATAACGTTGTTTTAACGTTGCTAGTAAATTTTTAAAGGGTTGTTGTATACCAAAAGAAGCACTTAAACTATGTGCTAACAAACGAATTTCTTTAGAAACCGAAGCTATGTCTTTAGACAACTGATCTGTTTTTTCATCTGTTGGTAAAGAAGATACAAAATGTTTTATTCCAGAAAGCTCTCCGCCAACCCCATCGTGTAACTCAATAGCAATCCTATTTTTTTCTTGCTCTTGTCCTTTAATATAACTTTCTATTTGTTCAATTTTTTGCGATTGCTTTAATTGTTCTTTTTCTTGTGCGTACAATAGTTGTTCTTGCTTTCTAATTATTTTTTGCGATTTCACTTTGTTTCGATAAATAAAAATTAGCAAAATAGAAGCAACAAGTAACAAACCACCAATGCTATAGGTTAATTTTTGCTCTTTAGTTTTCAATTGCTGTTCTTTTTCTAAAAAAGCAATTTGGTCTTCTTTTTTTTCAACTTCATATTCAGTTTGTAATTTTTCGAAAGCTTTATTCTTTTCGATGTCAAATAGACTATCTTTTAAAAAAATTAATTTTTCTTGTATGTTAAAACCCTCTTTGTATTGTTTGTTATTGTAGTAAGCACCAGACAATACCCAATACAAGTCAGCAGTTTGATTGCCATCGGCATATTTAAGATACTTGTCTAATGAGACTTCATACAATTCAATTGCTTTTTTATCAT
>CAYPHE010000501.1:0-1646 GCA_964410075.1 uncultured Polaribacter sp. | reverse complement strand
GTCCAGAAACCTATGGAGCTACAGAAAAAATAATTGGAACTTGGTTTAAAAAAACTGGTAATAGAGATAAAATAGTTTTGGCAAGTAAAATTGCTGGTGGAGGAGATTATACCGCACATATTAGAAAAGGAGGTCTTAACAAAAAAAATATCTTAGAAGCTGTAGAAGGTAGTTTACAAAGATTACAAACCGATTATATTGATTTGTATCAACTACACTGGCCAAACAGAGGCGTTAATGTTTTTGGCACAAGAGATTTTCCTTTGAATACCATAAATAGTGAAGTTGAGAATTATTTAGAAATTCTAGAAACGCTGAATGATTTAGTAAAATCTGGTAAAATAAGAACCTATGGCTTATCAAATGAAACTCCGTGGGGAACAATGAAATATGTAGAAGCTTCTAAAAAGTTAGATGTAGCTAAACCAGTTACCATTCAAAATTCATACTCGTTAATACATAGAGGTTATGAAGCAGGAATGAGTGAAGTTTCTATGCGAGAAGATATTGGGTTATTGGCATATTCTCCTTTAGCGCAAGGCGTTTTAACAGGCAAATATTTAGATAACAACAAACCCGAAGGAGCAAGAGGTACTTTATTTCCTCGTTTTATTGCACGTTACATGGGAGATGGTTCTTTAGAAGCTGTAAGAAAATACAACGCTATTGCCAAAGAAAATGGAATGACCTTAACAGAGCTATCTTTAGCATTTATCAATCAATTACCTTTTGTTACTAGCAATATTATTGGAGCTACTCAAATGCCTCAGTTAAAAGAAAATATTGGAAGTATTCATATAGACTTATCGAATGAAGTTTTACAGAATATTGAAGAAGTGCACAAAGCAATACCTAATCCAGCTCCGTAAATTAATATTCCAAGATTAAGAAAGCATGTTTAGCTGTCAAACTGAGCCTGTCGAAGTTTTTTATTATCAATCATATTTCGCCAGGCTCAATATGACAAACAAGCTCAAAATGACATTTGAATATTTTTAAGTTTTAACAAAATTCAATTTTCTTAAAATTAATATTCATACAAAATACTGTTATTACTATTGGTTACATTCAATTGAATCTTACTGTCATCAGTTTTTAATTTAGAAATATCAAAAGCAATTTCTTTAAATACGATAGCTTTGCATAATTCTTCATTTTTAAGAGATAATCGTAAATTTCTTTGAACAGGAAAAGATTCTAAAATAGCTCCAGAATCAATTAGTTTTACCTCCCAACTACTTCCATCACAACCTCCAGAGCTAAAACTAATTTTTAAACTATCGCTAACTATAGCTATATCTAAAATCTCTAAAGGATCAGCAGGTGCATTTACATATAAATCCTCATCAATTATTACTTGAAAATCAGAATAATCATCATTACTAGCTGTATTGTTTTCTATACAACTATAACATACTAATAAAAACAAGGTAAAGATTAGTATTTTTTTCATTTTTAATTAATTCGTTTACCTTTTAGATGACAGGTTGGTTAATAGGTTGCGTTAGCTTGACAAAAAAACTAAACAATTATTGTAGCTCCACCCGAAGTTTTCTCTTGATTTTCATCAAAATAAAAATCAATTCTACCTAAATTAACACCATAACAACCCACTTGATTTACCAATACATTTTTATCTTCACTAT
>CAYPHE010000500.1:0-1652 GCA_964410075.1 uncultured Polaribacter sp. | reverse complement strand
AAACAACCTGAGTACTATTTTTGGACACACAAACGTTTTAAACACAGAAATAAAGTACCTAAAGAATTTTTATAATTAATTGCTAGTTTTTTTAAAAAACAATTTTATTTGAGATGTTGTTTTTACACTAACTTTTCCTTTTGTAGGTATCATATGTTGCCAAACCCAGTTGTAGTGATCTATTACTTGTTTAGCTTTTAAATGAGGTCTATTTCCTGTTGTATGCCCATCCGCAACAACTGTTATAATGTAATCTTTTGTTAAAGCAGATTGAATTGTAGACTCCACACAAAAATCTGTTGCACAACCAGTAATGAAAAGTTCATTTACGTTTAACTCTTTTAGTTTTAATTGAAGTTCTGATTGATAAAAAACATCATTTGCATATTTATCAATTCTAATATCATTAGTTAGCACCTCTAAATCATCTAGATTTTCCCAATCTTTATTATGCTTTTCAAATTCTCCTGAACCCGTTCCATCATGTTGAATATAAACAACGGGATGATTAAGTTCTCTAAATAATTCCGCAAGTTCATTAATTCTTTGTACAACTCCATTTGTATCAAATCTTGGAGTTTTAGCAATAAAAGAACCTTTCTGCATATCAATTACAAGTAAAGCTTTTTTATAATTCAACTTTATTTTTTTTAGAAAAATGTAATTAATTCTCTTTTATTGGTGTACAAATTTCGATAAGAAAACCATTATTATCTCTTACATAACCAACTTTTTGCCCCCAAGGTTTTTCTATTAATGGTTCAAATTCAGTTGCACCTGCTTCAGTCGCTTTTTTAAAATCTTCTTCTATATTTTCTGTCGTAAATGCCAATTCTACACCTAGTGGTTTTTCAAAATTTTTAATGCTTGTAAATCCTTTTTTAAAGTTTGATTTTGCTAATTCCAAGGAAGCAAAAGAAATGGTTGTTTCTCCAGTATCTAGCTCTGCATAATCATTTTCTGGAGTAATAAACTTTTTAGCAAAACCAAAAGCTTTCTCATAAAAAGCAACTGTTTCCTCTACATTTTCTACATAAAGAATTGTGTAAGCAAATTTCATGAAATTATTATTTTATAATTTCTTTAATTTTTTCAATAAAACGCTCAGCTAAAGTGTCTGCTTTTTGTTGCGATTTTGCCTCTGTGTAAATTCTAATAATTGGCTCTGTATTCGATTTTCTTAAATGAATCCACTCTTCTGCAAAGTCAATTTTTACGCCATCTATAGTATTTACTTCCTCTTTAGCATATTTTTTAGCCATCGTTGCTAAAATCATATCAACATCTATTTGAGGTGTCAACTGAATTTTATTTTTACTCATAAAATAACTTGGGTAACTTTCTCTTAATGTTTTACAAGATATTTTTTGGTGTGCTAAATGCGACAAAAATAAAGCAACTCCAACTAGAGAATCTCTACCATAGTGTGAAGCTGGATAAATAATGCCTCCATTACCTTCTCCTCCAATAACCGTACTGGTTTCTTTCATTTTAATCACCACATTTACTTCTCCTACAGCAGAAGCAGTATAGGTTCCTCCATGTTTTTCAGTCACGTCTCTTAAGGCTCTAGAAGAAGATAAATTAGAAACGGTGTTTCCTCCTCCTAATCTTCCTAAAACGTAATCTGCACAAGCTACCAAAGTATATTC
>CAYPHE010000499.1:0-1659 GCA_964410075.1 uncultured Polaribacter sp. | reverse complement strand
ATTTTAGACTTACCATTTAAAATTAAATCTATAGCAATTGCCGTATCTGCATGTTTATGCACATAAACAAAATTGTTTCCACGTCCACTAATAATTACTGGGCATGTAGCGTGTTGTTTTACAAAAGCAATCAAACGCTCGCCACCTCTAGGTACAATCAAATCTACTTTTTGAGTTGGCTTTTCTAAAAAAACTTGTGTTTCTGTTCTATTAAATTGTAAATATTCTACCCAATCTGTAGCAGCTCCATGTTGTTGTAACGCTTGGTGCCATAATTCTACAATTTTTAAGTTAGAACGTAACGATTCTTTTCCGCCTTTTAATAATATTTTGTTTCCCGATTTAAATGCAATTCCAGCAGCTTCAACAGTAACGTCTGGTCTAGATTCGTAAATAATTAAAACGGTTCCAAAAGAAGCTGTTTTGTTGTATACTTTCATCCCATTGTCGTGTACAAAAGAAAAACGTTCTACACCAACAGGATCTTCTTGAGAAGCTAAGTGTTTGGCTGCTTTAATCATTTCATCAACTTTTGCATCGTTAACTTTTAAACGATCGTACATAGAAATGTCATCACCATTATAAGCCTCTACATCAATTTTATTAATGGCGATTATTTCGGCTCTGTTTTCTTCTAATAAAGCAGCCATAGTTGACAAAACATTGTTTCTTGTTGCTATGGATAAAAGAGTATTCATTTGTTTTTATGTATTTTAAGATTCAAAAATTGAAGATTAAAAGATTCTAGTAATCAAATCATCTAACAATCTAAAAATCCAATTATCTATTAATCTAATTTGCTACTTTCATTTCTTCTAAAGCTAAAATTAACGCTTCAAAAAACATGTCGATGTGTTTTTTTCTAATGTTTAAAGGAGGAAGAATTCTTAAAAGCTTTTTATTCATAGCACCACCAGTAAAAATATGATGGTTGTAAATTAATTCCTTTCTTAAATCACCAACTTCAAAATCGAACTCTAAACCTAGCATTAAACCTCTCCCTTTAATGTTTTTAATTTCAGGAATTGTTTTTGCAATCTTTATAAAGTATTCGCTAACTTCTTTAGTGTTTGCTAATAAATCTTCGCTTTCAATGGTATTTAAAACCGCCAAACTTGCCACACAAGCCAAATGATTTCCTCCAAAAGTAGTACCTAACAATCCATAAGATGCTTTAATGTTTGGGTGAATTAAAATACCTCCAATAGGAAAACCATTTCCCATTCCTTTTGCAATAGAAATAATATCTGGCGTTACATTATAATGCTGAAAAGCAAAGAATTTTCCTGAACGTGCAAAACCAGATTGTATTTCGTCTGCAATAAACATCGTGTTATTTGCCTTACACAAAACATCTACTTGTTCAAAAAAATCTGCAGTAGCTTGGTCTAAACCACCAACACCTTGAATAAATTCAACAATAACGGCACAAACATCACCTTTTTCTAGTTCTGTTTTTACAGCTTCAATATCATTCAAATCTAAAATGGTAACTTTTTGTTGGGCATTAATTGGAGCTACAATTTTTGGATTATCTGTAGCAGCTACAGCAGCAGAAGTTCTTCCGTGAAAACCATTTTTAAACGCAATAACTCTAGATTTATTGGTTTGAAAAGAAGCCAGCTTTAAAGCATTTTCATTAGCTTCTGCACCAGAATT
>CAYPHE010000498.1:0-1675 GCA_964410075.1 uncultured Polaribacter sp. | reverse complement strand
TAAATAGAAGAGACTTTATAAAATTGAGTTCAATTGCCTCAGCTTCTTTACCTTTTGCTTTGAGTGGTTTTCCAATTTTTGCAAATAACAAACCAAATGATTATAATTTTTCTGAAGACAATGAAAATGTTTTGGTATTAATACAATTGCAAGGAGGTAATGATGGTCTAAACACCGTTTTCAACCTCAACCAATACGATAATTTACAAGCAGTTCGTTCTAACATAATTATTCCAGAAACTGACTTATTAGAGGTAAATGATGCTACACGTTTTCATACCAATATGACAGGGATGCAACAAGTTTGGAATAAAGAAAAACTAGCTGTAATTCAGAATGTTGGCTATCCTAACCAAAATAGATCTCACTTTAGATCTACTGATATTTGGAATTCTGCGTCAGATGCAGAAGAATATATTTCATCTGGATGGATTGGACGTTTTTTTACCGAAAATCATCCTCAGTTTCCAGAAAATTACCCAAATGAAAACAATACAGATCCTTTTGCAATAACGATAGGAAGAATAATTTCTGAAACTTGTCAAGGGCCTGTAGCAAATTTTTCTATGGCTTTAGAAGATCCAGATAATCCTGGTACTGCAGCAGTTACTAGTAATGGAGATGCTCCAGATAATTGTTATGGAGATGCCTTAACTTTTGTAAACGATACCGTAAGCCAAACAAATGCTTATGCAGATGTTATTAAAAATGCTTCTAGTTCTGGTAATAACTTATCTCAAAAATATACTGATTCTAATTTAGCAGAAAAATTAAAACATGTTGCTAGATTAATCTCTGGTGGATTAAAAACCAAGGTTTATATTGTACAGTTGGGTGGTTTTGATAATCACGACAATCAAGTAGTTGAAGGAGAAACAAAAACTGGGAAACATGCAGAATTATTAAAAGAATTGTCTGATGCAATTGATGCGTTTCAAGATGATATTGAATTACTTGGAATAGACAATAAGATTATTGGAATGACTTATTCTGAATTTGGAAGAAGAATTCGTTCTAATGGAGGTTTAGGTACAGATCATGGTACAGCTGCTCCTTTATTTTTATTTGGTTCTTGTGTTAACAATACAATTTTAGGCGATGCTCCAGAAATTGATACACAAGTTGATGAAAAAGAAGGTGTACAAATGCAATATGATTTTAGAAATATATACAGTACTATCTTAACAGATTGGCTGGGTGCAACAAAACAAGAATCTACTTCTGTTTTGTTTGATGAATTTGATGCTTTACCAATTTTTAAAACTGGTTGTTCTGCAATACTTTCTAACGATGGCTTTTTATTAGATAAATTAGATGTTGAAGTATACCCTAACCCTACTATAAATTCTATTTTTATTCGTTTTTATGGTAATAACGAAATTATAAAAATTACACTTTACAATAGTATTGGCTCAGTAGTAAAACAAATTACCAATAAAAAGTATGGTTCTATTCAGCATACTATAGAAGTTGATTTGAAATACTTACCAAAAGGGAATTATTTTGTGCATTATCAATCACAGGGAATTTCTAAAACTAAAAAACTTTTAAAGTACTAACTTCCTAAATGTTATAAGATTATCCAAGAAATCTATTAAGCTTTAAAGATTCACTTACTAATAATGGCTCACTCTTATTCTTTTAGACTCTACGTAAAAAAGTCTCGCTAAGAAAT
>CAYPHE010000497.1:0-1681 GCA_964410075.1 uncultured Polaribacter sp. | reverse complement strand
AAATTAACACCATAACAACCCACTTGATTTACCAATACATTTTTATCTTCACTATTTTTAACAATAGTTGGTTTTGGTAAAAATGTATGGGTATGTCCTCCAATAATCAAGTCTATATTTTTTGTTGCTTTGGCTAAGTTTAAGTCACTTATTTTATTTGGATTGTTTTTATAGTAGTATCCTAAATGTGACAAACAAATAATCAAATCGCACTGTTGTACATTCTTTAATTCGTTGGTAATGTCTTGAGAAATTTCAACAGGATCTAAGTACTTCGTTTCTTTGTAATTCTTTTTACCAACCAAACCTTCCAATTCAATTCCTAATCCAAATATTCCTATTTTAATTCTATCTTTATAAATAATTTTATAGGGTTTTACATGAGTATCTAAAACCGTATTTTTAAAATTGTAATTAGCGGAAACAAAATCGAATTTGGCATTGGGAAGTTGCTCATACAAACCTTCTATAGAATTATCAAAATCGTGATTCCCAATGGTAGCAACATCATATTTTAGCATACTCATCAATTTAAACTCCAATTCTCCTTTGTAATAATTAAAATATGGTGTTCCTTGAAAGATATCTCCAGCGTCTAAAAGCAACGTATTTTCATTTTCTTTACGAATTTGCTCTACTAAAGTAGCACGTTTTGCAACACCTCCTCTATTAGCATATCTGTAATGACTCGCATCAAAAGGCTCTATATGACTATGCGTATCATTGGTATGTAAAATAGTAATATGACTAGATTTTTTATTAGTAAAAGAAGGTAAAGTAAATCCACCTAATGTAGCTAAAGTTGAAGTAACCCCTAATTGTTTTACAAAATTTCTTCGTTTCATTAGTTTAAAATTACTCTGTTATCAATTACACTTTTTAAAGTATCACTTTTTTTGAAATGTATTAAAATAGCATCTCTTATTTTAACATCTAGTTTGGTAAGTTCTTTAGGATTTGCAAAAAACAACATTCGATCTCCTCCATTTTGCAAGTAGTCAGAAGTTAAAATTTGGTACGTTTTATTTTTATCAAAAGAATTTCCATTAATTTTTAGTTTGTAATCTTCTCCCATAATTTTTAATTGAACCTGTTTTGATAACGGATGCGCTTTCTTATTATTCATAAAATAATCAACCAGTTCCATTATTTTTTCTCCAGAAAGCTCTGCTACAACCAATTCATTTTCAAAAGGCATTAAATTAAATGCATTTTCTGTAGTAACTGCTCCTTTAGGAATTCCCGCTCTAATTCCGCCATAATTAAACATAGCAAAATCTATATTTTTATTGGTTTTTTTGTTGAATATAGGGTTTGCAATTTCGTAACATAAATCTGCCATTAAATTACCTAACGTACTTTGCATTTCTCCATCATAACGAACAAGGTCTTTAGAAGTATAAGACAAAATTTTATCCATTTCTGAAGTAAGCTTTTTACTATACGGAGCAACAACACTATCTATTGTAGAAGAAGATAATATAGTATTATCTATAGCAATATTTTCAGCGGTAATCTTAGTTGGCGCCCTATTTTCTTTTTGACAAGAAAAAATCAAACCAAGAGTTATTAACAAGTAGAGAAATCGCATTTAATAGACAATTAACTTTAGTGAATTGCTAAGATATCAAATTACAGAATCGAATATCAATTATTTAACGTTTTGATTTTGTTAAGGTTT
>CAYPHE010000496.1:0-1684 GCA_964410075.1 uncultured Polaribacter sp. | reverse complement strand
AACGAAAAACTAGCTGAAAAAATAAAATTTGACAATATAGACGAGAGCAAGTTAACTGATTTAAGCACACCTAATTCGGTTAATATCTTAAAAAGTGCTGTGGAAAATTCTGATGGTATTATTTTAGGAAGTGAGGCTATTGATGAAGAATTAGATGCTTTTATAAAGGAAAAAGAAATTGCTGTTTTACCTTTCCAAGAAGAGAACATAAAAGAAAGTTATTTAAATTTTTATTCTGAATTAATTTCAGAAGAATAATTAATTATAAGTGAATAGATTTATAAAGAATTTTGCTAAATTAACTTTAGTTTTTGTAGCACTTTTAGGAGTTATTTCCTGTGAAACAGATTTTGAAAACATAGAATCTGGAGTTTTAAAAAATAATCTTACAACTTCTGGGGAAGTTTCTTTAGATATAAAAATAAATCCTATAAAAGATTTAGGTGGCGTAAGATCAGATAATATTGAACTTGGGTTTTCGGGAGAAAGTTGGCTGGGTAATTATACTCAAAATGAATTTTCAAAGTCAATTAAAGCCGGTTTTGTATCTCAATTAGTACGCCCTAGTTCTTTAGTTACTGTTTCCTCAGCTGACCCAATTAATATTAATTTTTTTTTAGATAAGGTGATTTTAAAAATCCCTTACATTTCAACAGCTTCAGGAGTTGGTTCTAGTGGAGAAACTTTATTTAGACTCGATTCTATTCTAAAAACAGATTCAAGTAAGGATTCAACAAAAATAAAGGTATACAGAAATCCTTTTTTTCTTAATACTTTAAATCCAGAAGATCCAACTAAGCAAAATTCTTTTCAATCAAACTTCAACTATTTTATCAATAATAATAGTAAAGAATTACTTTCTGAAGAAAATTTTTCATATGCCTCAAATGAAAATGATACAAAATATTTTTTTGATAGAATAAATAGAGAAAATGGAATAAACAGTACAATTACTTTTAGAGATTCTATAGTGCTTAGTCCAAGAGCAAATGGAGATCTTCAAGAAGCAACTGAACCCTTCTTAGCAATTCCTTTAGACTTAAATAAGATGAAAGAGCTTTTCTGGGATAAATTTAACAATGAGGAATTTTCAAGTGATGCTGCATTTCAAGAATATTTTAGAGGAATAATTGTAACTCCTGAAGATAACGAAGGTATTTTGGTTCCTTTTAATTTAAATAATTCAAATGCCCAAATATCTTTTATTTTTTCTATAGTTGACTCAAGTTCTGCCGACATAGGAATAACGTACAGAGAATATAATTTTACTTTAGGAGGTGTAATTAATGCAACTTACGAAATGTCTTCTGCACAACAAGAAACCTCTTCAGATAACTTTATAGTACAAGGTACCGATGGCAGTAATGCTCAAATTGAAATATTAGGTGTAAACTTATCTTCGCTTCCACAAGATCATTCTTTTTTAAAATATGCTGATAAAGATGTAGATGGAAATGGTTTTATAGATTTAGACGAGTTGAAAGAATTAAAAGATGAAAATGAAAACCCTTTAATTGTTATTAACGATGCCTCTTTACAATTTTATGTAAACCAAAATATTAATACCAATTTTACAACTACTCCTCAGCAATTACATTTATATAAAAATATTGACTCTCAAGGAAATGAAAATCCTACTAATATATCTGATGCTTACGAAGCTTCTTTAAGTTTTGGTGGTAAT
>CAYPHE010000495.1:0-1691 GCA_964410075.1 uncultured Polaribacter sp. | reverse complement strand
AATTATGGGCTGTGGTATTTAGAAAATATGATACAATGCTATGCGTTTGTAAATGATACTCCTTTTCAATTTGAAAAACATAAAATAGCTGTTTTAAGAAACTACGTTTTAGAAGGGCAACAATGGATACATTGGAACAATTCTTATGATGTTAATGCCTTAGGAAGACATCTCTATAAAGATGAACAGCAAAAGAAAGCGGCACGCTTAAAAGTCTGTTTAGAGCAGATGAAACAGTTAGATAAAGCCTATTCAGAAGAATATGATAAAGCTTTAGATACTAAAATGTTATCAGGAAACAAACACTTTTGGAAATCAGATTTTCATGTACACCGTCGTAAAAACTTTTACTTTTCCGTTAAAATGAGTTCTCAAAGAGTGGTGGGCACAGAATCTGTAAATAGCGAAAATATTCAAGGCTATTATATGGGAGATGGGGTTGCTTTATTAGCGGTTAATAACAAAGCTTATCAAAATGTATTTCCGTTTTGGGATTGGAAAAAACTACCTGGAACAACCATTTTGCAGGATACAGAAAAACTGCCTATTATTAAATTTAGAGATTTTAAAACCAATGGCGAATTTGTTGGCGGTGTCACCAATGGAGAAAATGGCATTGCAGTAATGGATTATGATAGAGATGGGGTAAAGGCTAAAAAATCTTGGTTTATGTTTGATGACACTATCGTGTGTTTGGGAAGTGATATTTCATCAGATAAAAATGCTGAAATCACTTCAGCAATTAACCAATCCTTTTTAAAAGGCAATGTTGTTATCAGTAAAGCAGGTAATATTCAGAAAGCGGTACATAAACAAAAAAATGCAGATTTAGATTGGGTGTTACACGATAGCATCGGCTATTTTTTTCCTAAAAACCAGAAAGCCAATTTAGCAACGAATATACTAGTTGGAAGTTGGAATAATGTGGCAAAACGTTACCGTCCAATACTTTTAACAGAGCATATTTTTAAATTGTGGTTATCTCATGGCGCAAAACCTAAAAATACCTCTTATAGTTATATTTTAGTGCCAAATGCTTCTGAAGAAAAAATGAAGAGCTTGCACAAAAACAATCCTTTTAAAATTGTGAATACCAAAGTGCAACAGTCTGTTGTTTCTTCTGATGAAAAAAAAGCTGGTATTGTATTTTATAAAAAAGGAACAGCTACAATTAAAAGAGAAATTTCTGTAGATGCACCTTGTGTGATATTATTAGAAGAAAAATCAGATTATTTAGATTTTGCAATTAGCGATCCTTCTCAAAAGCTCACTAAAATTGGCGTATCTATTAAAGGGAACTATAGTATTGAAAATAGTAAATACATCAATGGTAAAACTCATTTTATAATTCATTTACCTCAAGAAGAACAAGCAGGAAAAACGGTTCAATTACAATTAAAAAGAAATTAAAAAAAGGATGAAAAAGACAGTTGTATTTTATATACTAATGCTGTTCCCATTTGTTTTTACAGTAAAATGTCAAAACATTAAAAAGGAAGTAAAAACAACAAAAGAATTAGCAAAAGGATTTCAAAATCCGCCTGACGAATCAAAACCGAGAACTTGGTATCATGTAAATAGTGATAACATGTCTAAAGAAGGGTTTACTAAAGATTTAAAAGCCATAAAAGAAGCGGGTATTGGAGGTGTTTTGGTATTTAATGTTTCTATGGGTTTGCCAGAAGGCGATG
>CAYPHE010000494.1:0-1692 GCA_964410075.1 uncultured Polaribacter sp. | reverse complement strand
GTAAATTTTATCAGGTACTGAAATTTTAATTACTGATAATAAATCTTTCATAGATGAATTATTTGATTACAAATATAATAGCATTACTATTAACTTAGCGTTTGCCATTCTTTTTTTAATCTTTTTTTAACAAAAGTGTTTGAATCATATTATGAATAACTTTAACTCAATTCATTTTGATGCTGTGAAAAAGCGTGTTATTTTTACAGGCGTTTAGAAAACAGATACACTATTATCTTATTGTTTCTCTAGGAATTAGCTATCTTCCTCATTGTCAGCTTTATAGTATAATAATAGTCTTTCCTAAACCTTAATTTAAAATTTTTTTAAAGTATGGCGAAGTCGCAACAGACATTTAGCAAAAGCGAAAAAGAGAAGAAAAGAATAAAAAAACGTGAAGACAAGCGTAAAAAAATGGAGGCTAGAAAAGCTGCCAAAGAAGAAAATGGTGCTTCTGGAATTCAGTTTGCTTACGTAGACCATTACGGGAACTTGGTAGATACACCACCAGATCCAGAGGCTAAAGTTGAATTTGAGTTAGAAGATATTCAGATTTCTACAACTAAAAAAGAAGATTTACCAGAAGAAGACCCTGTTAGAAATGGAAAAGTATCATTTTTTGATTCTAGTAAAGGTTTTGGTTTTATTATAGATACCGTTAGCGGAGAAAAGCATTTTACACACGTAAGTGGTTTAATTGATGAGATTTCTGAAAACGATAAAGTTTCTTTTGAATTAGAAAAAGGAATGAGAGGAATGAATGCTGTAAAAGTTAAGAAAATCTAATAGCTTATATTCAATTATATTTTCGAATTTTAACAATATTAAAGATAAGTTTACGCTTATCTTTTTTTTATTTATTTTCTTTGCAAAAAATATTAAAATCTTAATGAATCCTTTCTATAAAAAAGTAGCTTTTCTATTGTTATTTCTACTATCAGTTCAAATAACGTTTTCTCAAATTTCTGGAAAAGTAGTAGATCAAGAAAATAATTTGCCACTAGAATATGCCTCTGTAACACTTCATAACAAAATTAATAATCAATTGGTTTTAGGAGTAGTTACTAACCAAAACGGATTATTTTCTTTTGAGAAAGTTAAAAAAGGTATCTATACAATAACGGTTTCTTTTTTAGGATACAAACCTCAAGTAATTGAAGCTATAGATTACCAAAATACAGCAATCGATATAGAAACAATTGGATTAACCATATCTAATAGCTTAAATGAAGTAGTGGTTAAGGCAGAAAAAGCCTCTGTAATTAGCAAAATAGATAAGCAAATTTTTGATGCAAAACAGTTTCAAAATAGTGTTGGAGGAACTGGAACAGATATTGTAAAAAATTTACCAGCAGTAAGTATTAATGCAAATAATGAGATAACAGTAAGAGGATCCAATGGTTTTATTGTAATGCTAAATGGAAAACCAACACAAGGTAACCCGTTAACTATTTTAAATCAGCTTCCTGCAAATGCCATCGAAAAAATAGAATTAATTACTGCACCTTCTGCAAAATACGATCCAGAAGGTAAAGCAGGTATCATAAACGTATTTACTAAAAAAGGAGTTTTAAACGGTACGTTTGCTCAAGTAAATACTAGAATTGGATTTCCTTCTATAGAAGATTATAATAATGCAGAAAATACACAACGTTATGGAGTTGATGCTACTTACAATTACAGAAAAGACAA
>CAYPHE010000493.1:0-1700 GCA_964410075.1 uncultured Polaribacter sp. | reverse complement strand
ATAAAATGTATGCAGATATCTTTATAGCTCAAAGTAAATTAAATGGAGCAGAACACGGAGATAAAGTACAAGCAACAATTACAGATTGGCCAGAAAATTCTAAAAATCCCTTTGGAAAAATTACAAAAGTATTAGGTAAACCAGGAGATCAAACTACAGAAATGCATTCCATTTTATTGGAGTACGATTTACCTTATGAATTTCCTGAAGAAATAGAAAAAGTTGCTGAAGAAATTCCTACAATAATAACTAAGGAAGAAATTGCAAAACGTAGAGATATGAGAGGCGATTTAACCTTTACTATAGATCCAAAAGATGCAAAAGATTTTGATGATGCATTATCTTTTAAAGTTTTAGATAATGGTAATTACGAAATAGGAATTCATATTGCAGACGTTTCTCATTATGTTCAGCCAGATACTATTTTAGATGATGAAGCTTTTGCAAGAGCAACATCTGTGTATTTGGTAGACAGAGTGGTACCTATGTTACCAGAAAAATTATCAAACGGAGTATGTTCTTTGCGTCCAAATGAAGAAAAATTAACCTTTTCTGCAGTTTTTGAATTAGATGATAAAGCAAATCTTAAAAACCAATGGTTTGGTAGAACGGTAACCTATTCAGACCAACGTTTTGCTTACGAAGAGGCGCAAGCAATTATAGAAAATAAACATGCAGTAATACCTGCTAATGTTTCATTGATTGGTCAAGAATATGAAGTTAAAGAACCAATTAAAGATGCTGTTTTAAAATTGGATGAATTGGCAAAAATTCTTCGTAAAAAAAGAATGAAACAAGGCGCTATTTCTTTTGATAGAGTAGAGGTAAAGTTCAATTTAAATGAAAATTCAGATCCAATAGGAGTATTTTTTAAAACATCTAAAGATGCTAATAAATTGATTGAAGAATTCATGTTATTGGCTAACAAAAAGGTATCAGAATTTATTGGAAAAAAAGGAAATAAACCTTCTAACAAAACCTTTATATACCGTGTTCATGATGAACCTGATATTGAAAAATTAGCTTCTTTACAAAATATAGTTAGCAAATTTGGTTATCAAATTAATACAGATACACGAGAGAGTACTACAGAGTCTTTAAACCAATTGCTATCAGATGTACAAGGAAAAGCAGAATCTAATATGATAGAAACTTTAGCAATTCGTTCTATGAGTAAAGCTGTATATACTACCCAAAACATAGGACATTACGGTTTGGCTTTCGATTATTATAGTCATTTTACTTCTCCAATAAGACGTTATCCAGATGTTATGGCGCATCGTTTGTTACAGCATTATTTAGACGGAGAAAATTCGCCAAAGGCAGAAATTTATGAAGAACGTTGCAAGCATACTTCTAAAAGAGAAGAATTGGCTAGCAAAGCAGAACGCGATTCTATTAAATTTATGCAAGTAAAATATATGCAAGACCATAAAGACGAAATTTTTGATGGCGTAATTACAGGAGTAACTGAGTGGGGTATTTATGTAGAAATTACAAAGAATAAGTGCGAAGGAATGATTCGTATTAGAGATATAAAAAGTGATTATTATTTGTTTGATGATAAGCAATATGCTGTTATTGGTCAAGAAACAAAAAACATGTATCAATTAGGAGATGATGTAAAAGTAAGCGTAAAAAGAACAGATTTAGAACGAAAACAATTAGATTTTAATTTAGAAGAAGATGCAATGATTTAA
>CAYPHE010000492.1:0-1712 GCA_964410075.1 uncultured Polaribacter sp. | reverse complement strand
CAGGAACCTCTGCTTTTATTTTAGCAACTTCCTTCTTTTTAAATGCTACTATTTTATCTAAAATTGTCATCGTTTCAATTACGAATTTTTAATTTTCAATTACGAATTTGAATTCCGTATTGATTTTTGAATACTTCCTATAATTTTTAATATTTCTTCGATATCATTTAACAAAGATTCAGATTCTTTTTCAGACATATAGTCTGTATCCTTCAATAAACGAATCCAATACTTTGATTCTCTAGCCTCTTTATATGCTATTGTTAATTTTGCGAAGAAGTCTTTTCTGCTCTGACCTCCAATTGCTTCTTCCACATTTGCACCTATAGAAGTTCCTGAACGTAACAGTTGTTTACTTAAAGTGAACTCTCTTTTTTCTTGAGATAAATGCTTGTATAATTTTACTATTCTAATAGCAAAACTGTAACTTTTATCTTGAATTACATTATCTTTTTTCATAGCATAAATTGATAATTGGTAATTACTAATTCGTAATTAAAGAATGTAAACATTCTTTCGCTCTTAATCCAAAAAGCGACTCTTTCGCTTCTTCAAAAGCACTACTAAATATTTTATTTTCATCAACAATTTGCAATGCAAAAGCGGCATTTGTTAATACCACATTATTTTGTGCTTCAGTTCCTTTTCCCTCTATAATCGTTTTGAAAATTTTTGCTGCATCTGCAACATTGTTTCCTCCAAAAATAGCTGATTGTTGTACTTTTTCTAACCCTAAATCTTCTGGAGTAATTAGTTGCTCTCCTTTTTTGGTAAAGATTTTAAATCCGCCTGTTAACGAAATTTCATCATACCCGTCTAACGCATGAATAATTCCGTAATTGATATCTTTTTCTTCCTGTAAAATATAATTATACAAACGTGCCACTTCTAAATTAAATGTACCTAACATGTGGTTTTTGGGTGAACTAGGGTTTACCAAAGGTCCTAACATGTTAAAAAAGGTTTTTAACTGTAAAGCCTTTCTTGTTGGTCCAACTGCTTTCATTGCTGGATGAAATTTAGGTGCATGTAAAAAACAAATATTAGCTTTTTCTAAATGTTGTTTTAAAGTGCTTTCATCATTTGTAAATTGATACCCAAAACTTTCTAACATATCTGAAGAACCTGATTGAGAAGAAACAGAGTAATTACCATGTTTTGCTACTTTTTGTCCAGTTCCTGCAACTACAAAAGAGGTTAACGTTGAGATGTTAAAAGTATCTTTTCCATCTCCACCTGTACCTACAATATCAATAGTGTTAAAGTCAGAGAAATCTACTTTAATTGCCAATTCCTTTAAGGCATTTCTAAAACCAGAAAGCTCATCAGCTGTAATTGGACGCATCATAAAAACAGTCATAAATGAAGCCAAATGCGCATCATTATACTTTTCTGATGCAATATCTATTAAGATTTGTTTTGCTTCTGATTTTGACAGTCTTTCGTGATTGTATAGTCTGTTTAAAATTGCTTTCATAAGCCCCTTTTAATTTCCCCAAAGGGGAAAATACTCTTGTTTTGTTAATCTTTTTCTCTTATTCTCGTAAACTTGCTCATTCCTTACCTTTGGGAAGGTTAGGATGGGCTTACATTTTTTATAAAATTAGTAACCAATTGTTCCCCAACATCAGTTAAAATAGATTCTGGATGAAATTGTACTGCAGAAATATTATATTCTTGATGTTCTAAAGCTTGTATTCCTCCATCTTCAT
>CAYPHE010000491.1:0-1714 GCA_964410075.1 uncultured Polaribacter sp. | reverse complement strand
AGCAATGTTCGAAATGACAATCAGTTAATTTTCAGTAAAATAACATTTATAAACTGAAAAAGTTATATAGAATTCACGTTTTAACTGTTTGTTTTTACAATAAGCATTCATATCTTATGCAAGCGTTTTTTAAAATTAATTTATGACACTAGAAGTACTTTTTAATCAACTTTGGAAACAGTATACTAACCAAACACCATCAGCAGATAAAATAAAACAACTGTTTGAAAATAAAGGAGAAACTGTACATACCGATCATATTGCTTTTAGAACATTTGATCATCCGAAAGTTAATATTGAAAAATTAGCTGCACCGTTTTTACAATTAGGGTATAGAGCTGTTGGTGAATATCATTTTTCTAAGAAAAAATTATATGCAAAACATTTTGAACATTCATCCAAGAAAAATCTTCCCAAAATTTTTATTAGTCAGTTAATTACATCAGAATTTTCAGACAACTTGCAAGCTAAAGTCCAACAGTGTGTAGATGCTATAACGGAAAAAGAGGTTAATAAGACACCTTTTGTTTTAAAAGGTAGATTATGGGAAACTCCTTCTTTAAAAACGTATGGTGAGCTACTAAAAGAATCTGAATATGCCGCTTGGTTATATGTAAATGGTTTTTGTGTAAATCATTTTACAATTGATGTAAATAAATTGCAACATTTCCCTTCCTTGCTAGAAGTAAATTCTTTTTTAAAAGAAAATGGTTTTCATTTAAATACTTCTGGTGGAGAAATTAAAGGTTCTAAAGAAGAATATTTAGAACAATCTAGTACTCTTGCTGATAAGATTCAGATGCAATTTTTAGAAAAAAAAGAAAACATACCCACTTGCTATTACGAATTTGCTTACCGCTACAAAAAACAAAACGGAGAATTATTCTCTGGCTTTGTAACAAATTCTGCAAATAAAATTTTTGAAAGTACAGATACTGGTAAAAAGAATATTTAAAAAATAAGTTCTACTGCTATAGTAGGTTCAATCTTTTAATTAATTCACTTTTATTAGCTCTACTAATTGGTATTACACTTTTTTCAATAAGTACACTATTATCTTCTATATCTATTATTTTAGAAAAATTAATAATAAAAGAACGGTGAATTTTCATAAAAAACTCTTCTGGTAATTTATCTTGAACCTTTTTTAATGTAGAATGAACAATAAAGCTTTTTCCTGCAGTTTTTATAGCTATATAATCTCCTTTTGCTTCTATATATAGAATATCGGGTATATTTATTTTTACTAACCTTCTATCTACATTTACGTAGATAAAATCCGAAGAAGGTACCTTGGCGTCAGCTACAATTTCCGTAACTGTGTCTTTTTCAGAAAAAGCATCTAATTTTTTAAGTGATGTTTCAAAACGCTGTTTACTTACTGGTTTTACCAAGTAATCTACAACATTAGTATATTCAAATGCTTCTAAAGCAAAGTTTTTATCGGAAGTTGTTAGTATTATTTTTGCTGAAGACTTTATTGTTCTTAAAAAATCAAAGCCAGAAAAACTTGGCATATGAATATCTAAAAAAACTACGTCAACAGTTTTTTCATTTAAATACTTAATAGCATCTATTGCAGAAGAAAATTCATCTGCAACAACCAACTTAGAAGTTGTTTTACATAACTGCTTAATTATTAATCTTGCAGCGTTATCGTCATCAACAATAATACAATCCATAATTCTTCTGGGGGAAGCTTATATATGATTTA
>CAYPHE010000490.1:0-1728 GCA_964410075.1 uncultured Polaribacter sp. | reverse complement strand
CTTTCATGGTATTTTACCCAACCTTTCATGGTTTCAAAATTCTCTTCGAGGATTTTTTTATCTCCTGTTCTTAAGTAAATCTTCCAAGGAATAATGGTACATGCATCTCCCCAACCTGCACTTACTTTATTATTAAATAACACATCTGGTACGACCCATGGCACAGCTCCATTATCATATTGCGACTCGCCAACACTTTGCATCCAACTTGCCCAAAATTTATATACATCGGCATTAAACATAGATGCTGGGGCAAATACTTGTGCATCGGCTGTCCATCCCATACGTTCGTCACGTTGTGGACAATCGGTTGGAATATCAAAAAAGTTACCTCTTAATCCCCAAACGATATTACTTTGTAATTGATTTAACTTCTCGTGAGACGATGTAAATGTTCCGTTTTCTTCAAAATCTGAATATTGCACTAATCCTGTTACCCAATCTTTTGATGGGGTTTTTGAAGTGTCATATCCACTTAATTCTACATACTGAAATCCGTGAAATGTAAATTTTGGCATCCATTCTATAACACCATCTTTTGAAGCTGTATAGTAATTTGTTGACTGCGCACTTCTATAATTTTCGGTATAAAACGTACCATCTGGAGATAACTTTTCAGCAAATCGAATTTTTAGCGTTTGCCCTTTTTTCATAGGTACTTTAAGTAACGGCACACCCACCATATTTTGTTGAAAATCAAAAACAGCTACGCCACCTTTTTCTACAACTTCTTCTGTTGCTAATTCAATTTTAGTTTTAACAGTGGTATGTCTTTTTGGCTCTAAACGGATGTTATTCGTTACAGGAAACGTATTTATAGACTCCCATGTTTTATCATCAAAATTATTAGTGGTCCAATTTGGCATTTCTAAATTGGCATCATAGGTTTCTCCATCATAAATCTCTGATATTCTAGTTGGTCCGTTTGTTGTTCCTTTCCAAGTATCATCAGATAAAATCATTTCTTTAGAACCATCTTTCATCGTTAATTCTAATTGAAATATCATTTTAGGCGTTTCTGTATCAACCCACAACTCTTTTTTCCAACCTAAACGTCCTGAATGCCATCCTGCAGCAAGCTCAACACCTATGGTATTTTGTCCAGATTCTATTAAATCGGTAACATCATACGTAATTGTTTCAATACGTTCTTTATAAGGCGTATATCCGGGAGGCATTACATCATCACTGACATCTTCTCCATTTATAGATACATCAAATACTCCTTTTGCTGTAATGTATAATCTTGCTGATGCTACATCATTAGACAATTCGAAACCTTTTCTTAAATATTGTGGTCTGTGAATGATATTTTCTTGACTTCCTAAAAGCTTTTCCTTTTTGGTATCTAAGCCAATCCATTTTGCTTTCCAATCGTTATTCGTTAATAAACCTAACTCAAAATGACTGACTTCACTCCATTTTGAAGCTTCATTATCTTGGTTCCAGTATTTCACTTGCCAATATACTTTTTGACGTGATTGTAAAGCTGCTCCATCATATTTTACCCAAGTAGATTGAGCTGTTTGTTGCTTTTCTGAGTTCCACAAATCTGCATTGTCAGGTAACAAATCTGGGGTACTAGCCACTACTATTTGATATGCTGATTGACTTAAAACGCCTTCCAAAACTGGCAATTGCCATGAAAAACTAGGTGTTTTATCATAAAACCCTAACGGATTTTCAAACCCTTCTGAAATGGTTAATTTTTGAGCTTCTGCTATAGTT
>CAYPHE010000489.1:0-1732 GCA_964410075.1 uncultured Polaribacter sp. | reverse complement strand
CTTATTTTCGTTTACATTAGGTTGATGAACAAGTTGGATAAAAAATACGGTTTTAACGAATAATAGCTATGAGTATTCAAATTTGGACATGGATTTTAGTTGGAATAACTTTTAGTTTATATATAGGAATAGCTATTTGGAGTAGAGCAGGATCTACTAAAGAATTTTATGTAGCTGGTGGGGGAGTTTCTCCTTTGGCAAACGGATTGGCAACTGCAGCAGATTGGATGTCGGCAGCGTCTTTTATTTCTATGGCTGGTTTAATTTCTTTTAACGGCTATGATGGTTCGGTGTATTTAATGGGCTGGACAGGAGGTTACGTGTTGTTAGCATTACTACTGGCACCGTATTTACGAAAATTTGGAAAGTTTACAGTACCTGATTTTATTGGAGACAGATATTATTCAAATACAGCAAGATTTGTTGCTGTTATTTGCGCATTGTTAGTTTCGTTTACTTATGTTGCTGGACAAATGAGAGGAGTTGGTTTGGTTTTTTCTCGTTTTTTAGAAGTTGATATTAATACTGGTGTAATTATAGGAATGATAATCGTTTTATTTTATGCTGTTTTAGGAGGAATGAAAGGAATTACGTACACACAAGTTGCTCAATATTGTGTGTTGATTTTCGCATTTATGGTTCCAGCTATTTTCATTTCTATACAAATGACAGATCATGTAATTCCGCAATTAGGTTTTGGAGGAACTGATAAAAACGGAGTTTATTTGTTAGATAAGTTAGATAAATTGCATAGAGAACTAGGGTTTCATGAATACACTACAGGAAGCAAATCTACTTTAGATGTATTTTTAATAACCGCAGCCTTAATGGTTGGTACAGCAGGATTACCTCATGTAATTGTTCGTTTTTTTACAGTAAAAAAAGTAGCTGACGCAAGAAAATCTGCAGGATGGGCATTATTATTAATTGCGATTTTATATACTACAGCACCAGCAATTTCGGTGTTTTCTAGAACCAATTTAATTGAAACGGTAAGCAATCAACCTTACGAAGAATTGCCAGAATGGTTCAATAACTGGGAAAAAACAAAACTGATAAAGTTTACCGATAAAAATGGAGATGGTAAAGTACAATATGTGGCAGATGAATTTAAAAATGAACTTATTGTAGATAAAGATATTATGGTATTGGCTAATCCAGAAATTGCCAATCTGCCCAACTGGGTAATTGCCTTGGTGGCAGCTGGTGGTTTAGCAGCAGCATTATCTACTGCAGCAGGATTATTGTTGGTTATTTCTGCATCGGTTTCTCACGATTTAATTAAAAAAATGGTCAATCCTAATATTTCTGAAAAAGGCGAATTGATTGCAGCACGTTTATCTGCTGTTGCCGCAGTTTGTGTTGCTGGTTATTTTGGAATAAACCCACCAGATTTTGTGGCTGCTACAGTTGCTTTGGCTTTTGGTTTAGCAGCAGCGTCATTTTTTCCGGCAATTGTTTTAGGTATTTTTAGTAAAACAATGAATAGAGAAGGGGCTATTTCTGGAATGATTGTAGGAATTGTATCGATGTTGTTTTACATGCTAAAATTTAAATTTGAATGGTTTGGAGGAGGTGCAAAAGAAGATTGGTGGTTTGGAATTTCACCAGAAGGTTTTGGTTCTGTAGCCATGTGTATTAATTTTTTAGTTTCTATTGTTGTTTCTAAATTCACAAAAAAGCCACCAAAAGAAGTACAAGAAATAGTAGAAAATATTAGAATTCCTAGTGG
>CAYPHE010000488.1:0-1735 GCA_964410075.1 uncultured Polaribacter sp. | reverse complement strand
ATTTATTTAGATGTAAAGCAGTATTTGGCTAATCAACGTCAAGGTACTCATAAGTCTAAAGAAAGAGCTGAAATTACAGGTTCTACAAGAAAGATAAAAAAACAAAAAGGTACTGGTACTGCAAGAGCAGGTTCTATCAAGTCTGGTGTTTTTAGAGGTGGTGGACGTATGTTTGGTCCTAGACCAAGAAACTATTCTTTTAAATTGAATAAAAATTTAAAAAGATTAGCACGTAAATCAGCTTTAAGTATTCAAGCAAATGATAAGAACTTAGTTGTTGTAGAGGATTTTAATTTTGATGCACCAAAAACAAAGAATTTTGTTGATGTATTAAATGCATTAGGGTTAACTTCTAAGAAATCTTTATTTGTTTTAAACGAAGAAAATAGCAATGTGTATTTATCTTCAAGAAATTTAAAAACTTCTAAAGTAATTAAGAATTCAGAATTGAATACTTATGGTATTTTAAATGCAAACACTGTAGTAATTACAGAAGGAGCTTTAGAAGGAATTAATTCTAATTTAAGTAAATAGGCTACGAAATGAGTATTTTAATAAAACCTATTATTACGGAAAAAGCTACAAACGATAGTGAGGTATTTAACCGCTATACTTTTGTAGTAGCAAAGAAAGCTAACAAGGTAGAAATTAAAGAGGCGGTTGAGTCTGCTTACGGAGTTTCTATTTCTAGTGTAAAAACGTTAAACTATCCAATCCAAAGAAATACAAAGTATACTAAAAAAGGTTTAGTAACTGGTATTAAAGGAGGATATAAAAAAGCGATTGTACAGTTAGCAGAAGGAGAAAGTATTGATTTTTATAACAATCTTTAAGAAAAGACAGAATGTCAGTTAGAAAATTAAAACCAATAACACCAGGTCAGCGTTTTAGAGTTGTAAATGGGTTCGACACCATAACAACTGATAAGCCGGAAAAATCTTTATTAGTTCCGAAAAAAAGATCTGGAGGTCGAAACAGTCAAGGTAGAATGACAACCCGTAACATTGGTGGTGGTCATAAACAAAAATACCGTATTATCGATTTTAAAAGAGATAAAACAGGTGTTCCTGCAACAGTAAAAACTATCGAGTACGATCCAAATCGTACAGCATTTATTGCTTTAGTTAGTTATACTGATGGTGAAAAACGTTATGTAATTGCTCAAAACGGTTTACAAGTTGGTCAAACAATTGTATCTGGTTCTGGAGTTGCTCCAGAAATTGGTAATGCAATGCCATTAAGTGAAATTCCTTTAGGTACTACAATTTCTTGTATTGAGTTACATCCTGGACAAGGTGCTGTTATGGCACGTTCTGCTGGATCTTTTGCTCAGTTAATGGCAAGAGATGGTAAGTATGCAACAGTTAAATTGCCTTCTGGAGAAACAAGATTAATCTTGTTAACATGTATGGCAACTATTGGTGTGGTTTCAAATTCAGATCATCAATTACTAGTATCAGGTAAAGCTGGTAGAAGTAGATGGTTAGGTAGAAGACCAAGAACTAATGCTGTAAGAATGAACCCTGTTGATCACCCAATGGGTGGTGGTGAAGGTCGTTCATCTGGAGGTCATCCAAGATCTAGAAACGGTATACCTGCTAAAGGATACAAAACAAGATCTAAGACTAAGGCTAGTAATAAATACATTATCGAACGTAGAAAGAAATAATTAAGTTATGGCAAGATCATTAAAAAAAGGACCTTACATTCACTATAAATTAGAGAAAAAAGTGTT
>CAYPHE010000487.1:0-1735 GCA_964410075.1 uncultured Polaribacter sp. | reverse complement strand
TTAAAAAAGAAGGGTAAAATAATTATTTTTGCGAGGATTTTTTTAGATAACTAATAATTCTAATATGTCAAAAGACATTCGTATTAAAAAGGGCTTAGATATTAAGCTCGTTGGCGAAGCAGAAAAAAACACTACAGAAACTTCTTTAGGTAGTGTTTATGCTGTAAAACCAGATGATTTTCACGGAATTACACCAAAACTTTTAGCCAAAGAAGGCGCGGAAGTTAAGGCTGGACAAGCATTGTTTTACTCAAAAGCAGACGAACGAATTTTATTCGGAAGTCCTGTTTCTGGTAAAGTAGTTGAAGTTTTACGTGGAGCAAGAAGAAAAGTTTTAGCAGTAAAAATAGCTGCCGATGCTACAAATGAACATGTTGATTTTGGTGTTAAAAAGCCAGCTTCACTTTCTGCAGAAGAAATTAAAGAGCATTTGTTTTTATCGAGCTGTTGGCCATTTATAAAGCAACGTCCTTTTGATGTTGTTGCTAATCCAAACCAAGCACCAAAAGCAATATTTATTTCTGCTTACGCAACTGCACCATTAGCTGCAGATTTGTCTTATACCTTAAAAGGTAAGGAATTAGAAATAAAAACTGCTTTAGAAGCTATAGCAAAACTTACCGAAGGTAAAGTTCATGTTTCTGTAGGTAAAAAAGAAGCTGCTTTGTTTAGTGGTGTTTCAATTGATAACGTGGCTGTTCATAATATTTCTGGCCCACATCCTGCAGGAAATGTTGGTACACAAATTGCAAAAATAGATCCAATTAACAAAGGGGAAGTGGTTTGGACGTTAAACCCTACGGATTTGGTTGTTATTGGTGAGTTATTTTTAACTGGTCGTTTTAATTTAACAAGAACTATTGCATTAACTGGTTCTCAATTTGAAAAACCAGCGTATATAACAGCAATCGCTGGTGTAAATATCCAGCATATTACTAAAGATAATTTGAATAATGACAATACAAGAATTATCAATGGTAATGTTTTAACTGGTACAGAGGTTAAGATTGATGGTTTTTTAGGGTATAATAATAATCAAGTTACTGCAATTCCAGAAGGAGACGATTACGAGTTTTTTGGATGGAATAAACCCGTATTTGATAAAATATCTACTTCTAGAGCATTAACTTTTTCTTGGTTAAATCCTAAAAAGAAATATGATTTAACAACCAATACAAACGGAGAACATAGAGCGTTTGTAGTTACAGGTTCTTATGAAGATGTATTTCCTTTAGATATTTATCCGATGCAGTTGTTAAAAGCATTTATGTATAAAGATTTAGATGAAATGGAAGCTTTAGGAGGTTATGAAGTTGCACCAGAAGATTTTGCTTTGACAGAATTTATCTGTGTTTCTAAACAACCACACCAAAAAATTATTCGAGAAGGTTTAGATTTAATGAAAGAAGAATTAGGATAAAATTATGGGCTTAAAACAAAACTTACACAATTTAAAAGAAAAGTATAAGGGTACTAAAATGGCTCCCGCTTTTAATGCGATCCATACCTTTTTATACTTGCCTAATGAAGTTACCCACAATGGAACTCACATTAAGGCAGCAGATGATTTAAAGCGTACCATGAATACAGTAATCATGGCATTAATTCCAATTTTGATTTTTGGAATGTTTAATGCAGGTTACCAACATTATGCAGCAATAGATTCTTCTTTAAGAGCAGACGTTTTAGCTAACTTTTTTACATGGGATAATTTATGGATTGGTATTATTAAAGT
>CAYPHE010000486.1:0-1735 GCA_964410075.1 uncultured Polaribacter sp. | reverse complement strand
GTATCGTTATTTCTTCTAACTAAATTGGTGTGTTTTTGGTGTTTTTTCAAAATTAGTTTTTGTTATTATATTTTTCAAAAGCCAATTTAACAGCTTCATAAGCATTGATAATTTTACCACTTTTTGATAAAGAAGAGAAATTAACTTTTTTGTCTTTATAACCTGGTAAATTCACCTCTATATCATATTTGGTACCAGATGCCATAATAATTTCAATAATTTGTTCTGGAGTAAGATGAGGAAAATAAGATTTTAATAGTGTAGCCACACCAGTTGCAACAGGAGCAGCCATACTAGTTCCGCTTCTTGTGTCGTATTTATTTTCTAAAATTGTAGCATAAATTTCTACACCGGGAGCAAAAATGTCTACAGAATAGTTACCATAGTTTGAAAATTCTGCAACTAAGTTTTCGTCTTTTTTAAAAGAGCTAGCTCCTATCTCAATCCAATTACTGGCAACTGTTTTATCCTCTAATAATGCTGTCGGAAAGTTGTAAAAGTAACTTGTGTTTTTAGCATCGTTACCCGCAGCATGAACAAGTAACACTCCGTTTTCTTTAGCATATAAAATTGCTTTGTCTACAATTTCTTTGTTAGGAGAAAAGCTTTTACCAAAACTCATGTTAACTATTTTAGCGCCGTTATCTACAGCATAAATAATTCCGTTTGCAACATCTTTATCTCTTTCATCACCCATAGGTGTGTTTCTAATTGGCATAATACGAACATTATTAGCAATTCCGTTTATACCTATTTTATTATTTCTAGCGGCTCCAATAATACCAGAAACGTGCGTGCCGTGTTCTGCTCTTTTTGTTACATCATTATTGCCGTAAAATTTTTCATCTAGATTTTCAGGATTGTCATTAACAATTTCTGCACTGTTAAACGTTAGACTATAGTTGTATTGTAACCTTGTTTTTAAAGTTTCCATTCTAGAAGAAAGTTCTTCGTAGTGCTTTATTAGTTTTAATGATGTTAATTCTTTTTCTTTATTTCTTTCTAATATCCTAAAAAAAGTAGCTCTTTTTTTGTTCAATAACTCTGTTTTAATTCTCTCTTTTTTTAGCTCTTTTTCTGTAAAATAAGTTTTTCCAATTTTTTCTTGTAATGGCGGAATTAGCTCATCAAAAAAAGCAAATTCTTCTTCGTTACTTTTAATTCTCTCTTCTAATTCTTTTTTTCCTTCTTCATATTTTTCTTTAAAAAAAATAAATTTATCGAAGTCTTCTACTTCTTCAACTGTTATGGTGTATTTATTTTTACCTTCAAATTGTTGTTTATATTTTTTATAGAATTTTGTTAGTTCTAAAAGTTCTGACTCTACACTAATGCTATCTTTTCCTCCGATAAAATTCCACCCATTAACATCATCAACATAGCCATTTCCATCATCATCAATAGTATTGTTTTCAATTTCTTTTTCGTTAGTCCATAAAACAGGAATCAAATCTTCATGAAAAATATCTACGCCAGAATCTAATACCGCTACAATAACTTTGGTAGGTTTTAGTTTTTTTTCTTCTAAAAAATTATAGGCTTTTTGTAAACTTATTCCAGGATATCCATCATTTTCTTTATCTAATAAGTGCCAATCTTTTGGAGGTTCTTGCCCGAAGGTTTTAAATATGGATAAGAAAATTAAAAGAAAAAAGGTCGCAATTTTTTTCATGATTTTTTAAAATAAAATTAGAAGATAAATATAAAAAAACCACCCTAAACATAGAGTGGTTTT
>CAYPHE010000485.1:0-1737 GCA_964410075.1 uncultured Polaribacter sp. | reverse complement strand
GAAGAAATATGATTTGGGCAGTTAAAAAACTATCCAACGGACAATTATGGATTGGTTCCTCAAACGGAATTTCTATTTATGATAAAAAGTCAGACACTTTTAAGCAAATTTTAGATAAGAAAAGAATCACTTCAATTTATGAAACAAAAAGTGGGGCAGTTTTTATTGGAACTACAAATGGGATGTTACAGTTAAACTCAAGTTTAAATGATAAATATTCTTTTACAATAATTAAAAATACAGAAGAACTTCATATTAATGATATTATAGAAAGTAAAAACGGTACCATTCTTTTAGGAACTCAAACAAAAAATGTTTTAGAATACAAGCAAAAGTCAGATGAAATTTCACCTTATTTTACCTCAGATATTTTAATAAATAAAAACAAAAACGTTAGAAAATTAATTTTTGATGATAAAGATTTTCTATGGATAGGAACTTACAACGGACTTCAAATATCTAAAAACAAACAAAATTTAGTAGCTCTTTATAATAATGATGAAGACCATAAATCGATAAATGATAATTTTATAAAAACTTTATTTAAGGATAACATGGGTTCTATTTGGGTAGGAACCTACTATGGTGGCATAAATATTTGGAATAGTTTTAATAAAAATTTTATAGATATTGCTCAAAAAACCTCTAAAGAAGGCCTTAGTTTTAAAGTAGTAAGTGCTATAAAAAAATATAAAGATTACCTTTTTTTTGGTACCGAAGGAGGAGGTATTACAATATTAAATAAGAAAACAAACGATGTAGCTTACATAACTACAAAAAATGCAAAATTGCTTAAAAGTGATAATATTAAAGCGCTTTGTATTACAAAAAATGAAAAACTTTGGATTGGTACTTTTACAAATGGTGTTTCTATTTACAATTTAAAAACCAAAGTATTTGAACAAAATCCTTTTCCAGAAAAGCTAATTGCTTTTTTAAAAAATGTAGGAGTATTAAGTATTGTGCAGTATGATGAGGATCATATTCTTTTAGGAACCAATTATAAAGGATTAATAAAGTACAATTTAAAAAAGAACTCTTTTAAACTATTCGATTCTAACTCAAAACCTAAAGGTCTTACAAATAACAACATAAAATCATTAAAAGTAGATTCGAAAAAAAATATTTGTGTGGGAACCTTAAGAGGTTTAAATATCATATCTACAAAAGAAGAAATTACAAGACATATTTACGAATCGGACCTAAAGGTAAAATTTGAAATAAACACAATTTTTGAAGATAAAAATGGAACTTTATGGATAGGAACTTTTGAAGATGGGCTTTTTAAATTTAAGAATAATCAATTTGAACCTATTGATTTAAAAATAGGAGAGATTAGTATTAATGGAATAAGAAGTATTGTTGAAGCTGAAAACAATACATTTTGGATAAGTACCTATACACAGGGGCTCTTAAAGTACAACTACAATCAAAAAAAAATTGTTTCTTATTATACGAATAACGAAGGTTTAATTAGTAACCAATTTAACCGAGGTGCCAGTTTACGGGTTGGTAAATCAGAATATTATTTTGGAGGTCCATCTGGTGTAACCTACTTTAATGAAAACAATTTAGTTGAAAATACCTATACGCCTCAGGTAATTATTACAGATTTTAAAATAAGTAATCAATCTATTTCTGTTGATAAACAAAAAAGTGTACTTAAAAACACCATTTCTTACACAAAAAAAGTAGAATTAAATTACAATCAAGGAAACTTCAGTTTGTCGTTTGCTA
>CAYPHE010000484.1:0-1742 GCA_964410075.1 uncultured Polaribacter sp. | reverse complement strand
AGTAAAACGAACTAAATTTGCTGGTTTACAAAGAAATATTCAGTTTTTGAAGTAAACTTCTTTTTTTTTGCCTCATTATTATTGATATTTGATTCTCAATTTTATATTAAAAATCAAAACGTTATGAAAAAGTTTTTATTTCTATTAATAATAACTCCCTTTTTTGTTTTTGGGCAGGCCACTACAAAATTAAATGTTAAAGAGAGTATTCCTTACACAGACAATTCGAGAACAGTAAATATTTTAGGAATTCATACTTCAACAGACAGTAAAACGGTAATTTTAAGAACTGCTAAAAGAGAATTTGTTTTAGATGTTTTTGATAAAGAACTGAATAGAAAGGTTTTTATCAAAATAAAAAAAGATAAAAAAGAAACTGCTATGGGAGGTTTGTTTTTTGATGATAAAACCAAAATGTTTACTGTTTACGCACCAAATAAAAAAGAACGAGTTTTATATTCTTATACATTTAATCTAGATAATCAACGTTACGAGAAAAAAGAGCTGTTTAAAACTACAATAGAAAAAAGACAAAGTTTATTTAGTTCTAGAAGAAGCCATCAAACAAGTTTTAGACTTTCAGAAAACAATAAATATTTTGCAATAGCTACAGATAATGAAACTCGAAATAAGAATTCCTACACAGTTCGTGTTTTCGATTCAGAAACAGAAAGTTTAATTTATGAAAAGAGTTATCAAGAAAGTTCAGATAAAAGATTTGAATATAACGACATGCGTTTAGAAAATGACGGAACTGTTTATATTCTTGGTAAACAATTTTTAAATGATTCACAAAGTTTTATAAATAATGGAGATACAAATTACAGATTTGTTTTAAATAAAATTACAGAAAAATCTGTAAATGAGGTTTCTATTGAGTTAGAAGATGAGCATATTCAATCATTGAACATTTTTGCAAATAAAGGAGAGCTGCATTTATTAGGTTTTTACTCAGAAACTTTTGAAGGAAGAGTAAAAGGTGGTTGTGATTTTTTGATTGATACAGAGCTGTTTTCGGTAAAAAGCAAAAAAGCAAACGTATTACCAAAGCAAGTGTATGATGATTTGTATGGTTATAGAAAGGCGACAAGAAAAAACAAGAAGAAAAAAGAGCTTAAAAATTTTGATATTAATTACGTGCTAACAGATGATAATGATGCCAGTTATTTAATTGCAGAAGAATTTTATATTACTCAAGTTTATGTTTCTACAGGAAACGGAACAGGTTACTGGCAAACTGTTTATCACTATGATGATATTTTAATTTTAAAATTTAGTGCAAAAGGTGATTTGTTATGGGGAAGAAGTATTTTTAAAAGAGCTACATCGCCATCATACAATGCATTTTTAAAAGATAATCAACTTCATATTATTTTAAACTCAGGAAAAAATTTAACCACTAAAACAGACGGAAGAGTAAAAGTTAAGAAAAGTTTTTTCGAATCTTCTTCTTTGTATGACATAGAATTTACAGAAAGTGGAGAGGTTTCCTATAATAAAATTCAAGATAACTCTGGTAAACAATATTATATTCCTTTTTATGGAACTTATCAGCAAAATAGATTTATTATGATGAGTAGTTCTAAGTTTAAACGCTCATTTATGATTCTAGAATAAATTATAATTTTAACATACAGGAAATCTAAATTTTCTAGATTTAGACTAGTGCATTTACCAAGTATAAATATATCTTTGTCAACTGAATTTCAATTGAAAACAAATGAGCAATTCCAGAAAAAGAA
>CAYPHE010000483.1:0-1761 GCA_964410075.1 uncultured Polaribacter sp. | reverse complement strand
GGAAAAGCTTATGGAACTTCTGAAGTAGGTGATTGGTTGGCTGAAAATATCTAATATATTTAGCATACTTAGTTTAAATTTTTAAAAAAGCTCTCGAAAATTCGAGAGCTTTTTTTATATTTGATATAAATTTTGAAACTCAGTAGAATATAGTATAGGAAAATCTAATACAACCTCTTTTTTAGTCAATAAATAATTAATGTTTTTATATTTATTTTTTATTGCTAAAATATCATTATTAGAAAGTAAATGATAGTTTTTAAAAAGCGTTTCTTTAGTCGTTAGCTGATTATTGGTATTTAATAGTTGTAAACGATTTCTCCATTCTATAAGATGGTTATTTTGTTGAGGAGAATGCTTATAACTAACAAATGTTGATCTTTCGTAGTTTATGTAGAACATGTAATTTTCTTGAGGAACAATAAAAACAGCGTTTTTTGGAGTATTTTGTTTCACCCAAGTCATCATTTTATTATCGGTCTTAGAATTGGTTTTAAATTTATGAAGGCTGTATTTCTCTTCTTTTATATACTTTGTAAATTTTGGAATGCTAATACCTAATAGTATAGCAGATGCAATATAAATTACTTTCTTTTTATGTAATTCAAAAAATATTTTTTTCTTTTCAATAGTAAATAATATAATATTAATTAGGGTAAATAGAGGCAAAATAGCATCACTAAACCTAAAGAAATAGTATTTCATAAAATGGTTTGGAAAACATATAAAAACAAACAAGCCTATTAAACTAATTGATGTTGAAGCTAAAGTATATAATGATGTTAATTTTATATATCTATTTTTAGTTTTCATAAAAAACCAAAAACTCAATATAGAAAAAGTAAAAAATTTCAGCCAATATTCAACAATAAAATAATTCGGTAAAACATGTCGATTTACTCGAAAATTAACATAGGTTTCCCAACCAGAAATAGAAAGATTTGTCGTTGATAATTGTTGAAAAATTCCGTAAAAACCGATGGCTCCAAAAATTAAATAAAAAGGAATTTTTTTAATTATATATTTTAGTTCAATTTTTTTATTTACTATTTTAAAAACTAATAATATAAAAAGGCAATAACTATGATAAAATCCAATTAGAATATGAAAAGATAAAGCTAAAGCAGCAAAAATAAAGCTCCATTTTAATTTGTTTTTTAAAAAGTAGATTAAAGAAAGCAATGTAGCAATATAAGAAAATACTTTTGTGTCTAAACCACCAACAATCCACTCTCCAGCTCCAATTCCATCATTAAAAAAAACGGCGTATCCTAAAAAAGAGATAAGGCTTATAATGTAAAATTTTTGATAACTAATGGTTTTAATAAGGATATAAATTGTAGTAGAGAAAAAAAAGTAAGTTATCAATCTTCCATAAAAAATGGTATTGTAGAATCCAAAAGTATCAGCAAAAAAACCTGTAGGGTAACTAAATAAAAATCGATAAGGAATTTTAAGGTGTAAATACCAATCTGAAGCTAACCAAGAAGAGTTATAAAAAGCTTTTGCATAAGGAATAACGTCCATTTCATTATAGTTTACATTTTTTCTGAAAAAGAAAAGTAGTGTAAACAAAAAGAGACTTGAAATATGAAAAAAATGTTTAAAAATTAACTTCAAATAATTTCTAATTTTAGATATCATACTAAAAAAAACAACCTTGATATACTTTTATATCAAGGTTGTTTTTTACTTATAAAAAAGACTATTTAACGTCCATTAACTCAACATCAAAAATAAGTGTTGCATTTGGTGGAATTA
>CAYPHE010000482.1:0-1766 GCA_964410075.1 uncultured Polaribacter sp. | reverse complement strand
AATAGAATAAAAATATACAGAACATCAAAGTGATGAAGCCGTTTTTTCTTAGAGGGAACATTGAAGTAAAATGGCGAATAATTAGCATTAGATTTATTTCCAATTGTTAAGATTAACAAATTAATTAAAATTTAAAAAATGAAAAAGATACTCTTTGGATTATTCTTACTTAAGGTGTTGTTTTTGTCTGCACAATCCTTAGAGCATCCAGTTATTTGGACAACTGCTGCTGAAAAGCCAGCAATTTTAGAAAAGATCCAGAAATATAGTTGGGCAAGTACTATTGTATCTCAAGTAAAAGGTCTTGTAGATGCTAAAGTAAATGCACATGTTTCAAATCCAGCTACTTTTTTAAATACTATTCCAGCACTTGCAGCAGACGATAATATATCAGAAGCACAAGCTGGTTCCGCTATTAAAGCACATGCTAATACTTTAAATTACGCATCATATGCTGCCTTGATGTATTATATTTCTGGAGAAGAGAAATATGCTCAATTTGCTGCGGATGTTTTGTGGTATTATATAGAAGAACTTGCTCCAAGAACACCAGATAAAACTGCAATGAGCGGTAATTATTTTGCTGATCCTCGAACAGGGTATTTACAATTTGCTATTGCTTATGATTTTGTGGTAAATTATTTAAAAAAACCAGAAACTAGAGTTTATCAAAAAAGTTCAGGTAACAAAATACCTTTCGATAATGTAAAAGCCCAAAAAGCAGTACACAATATTGCAGTAAATGCATTGGGAGAGTTTACAGGAAGAGACACGAAATACGGAAAAGTAGTGAGTAACCACCCTATTTTAACAGCTCCAGGTTCTTTGTTTACGATACTTTGTATAGATGACGATGAAGAGAGAGAAAGATTGTTTAAAATTTTTTGGGAAACAGGAACAAAACGTCAAAATTCTTTTACCAAAACTGTTTTACCAATTTTTGGAGAGCAAGGTATTTGGCCAGAACCTGTAAGTTACAGCTTTATGCCAAACGTAACAATGATATTAAACATAGTAGAACGTCTTAAACCAGAACTGAGTGTACTAGATGAATATAAAAGAATATTAGATGGAAATTTTTTGTTTGACAATTTAAGACATCCAAATAGAACTTTTGTTCGTTTTGGTGATTCTAAGAGAAAAAGTGATCAAACAGCAAAAATCTATAGATACACACATAACTTGGCTACTAGAAAAGGACTTACAGATTATGTTAAAAGAGCAGAAGTAGCTTTAAGACAAGGGTATGACGCTCGTGGTGGTTACACGCCAAATATAAGAATAAGTACGTATGAAAATGTAGATGCTTTTGAACAATTATTCTGGGCTACTGATATACCTAATACTATTGATGGAGAAATTGATTTTGAAAAACCAACCGTTATTGTAAAACATGCAGGAGTTGCTTTACAACGTAATTATGTAAAAAATAATAACGAGGATTATGGGTTGTGTGGAATTATTGGTGGTGCACATTACGTACATTCTCATGCAACTGGAATTACTATGGAACTGTATGGTGCTAATTATATTATGGCTCCTGGAGCAGGTTTACCCCCAACAGTAGCAGATAGAAAAGTTCCAGAACACCGAATCTATTTTTGGCGACACGCAGGTAATAATACCATGATTGTAAATGGAACAACACATGGCAGACAACAAGGTTCTTGGAATTCTGATTCGTATTTATGGATGAATACCACTGTAAATGATGCCGCAGAACCAAAACATTTAGAAGATCCTTTAAGTACTAATTTTAGTTTTGC
>CAYPHE010000481.1:0-1766 GCA_964410075.1 uncultured Polaribacter sp. | reverse complement strand
AAAGGAGTTCAAGAAATTATTGAAATAGAAAATAAGAAAAGCTCTCAATGGTTAATCTATAAAGATGATGTTCCTTATTATTACGTAGACTTTTATCTTCTTGAAGAAGAATCTAATGCAATGATGAATAGTTTGGTATTGTGTGGCAAAAGAAGTATTAGAGAAGTTTTAGCAATAATAAGCGAAAAAAACAACGTGAACTTACACATACCAAAAGTACCAAAACTTGCTATAAAAATAAACTCTAATCCTGAACAGCTAATTTTAAAACCGTTACCTAAAGAGTGGTTGTCTTATTCTTTATAAATTTTTACAACAAGATTTCCTTCTTCATCCATAGATGCTCTATACATTCCTGCGGTATTAAACTCAAAAGCCATATTGCCATTTTTATCTAAAGCAACTACTCCTCCTGTACCTCCTAATTTGGTTAATTTATGTTGAATAACATCTGTTGTTGCCTCTTTTAATGTTTTTTGTTGATATTCCATTTGTGCAGAAATATCATAAGCAACCTGACTTCTTATAAAATATTCTCCCCAACCTGTAGAAGAAACACC
Source organism: uncultured Polaribacter sp. (assembly GCA_964410075.1). Lineage (GTDB taxonomy): Bacteria > Bacteroidota > Bacteroidia > Flavobacteriales > Flavobacteriaceae > Polaribacter. Next base: position 1,206 of record CAYPHE010000481.1, on the reverse strand, counting down.
ACATGTTTTGTTGTTTGCGTATGTTCCTGAACCAATAATTGGAGCGTCTCCTATTCTTCCCCAACGTTTGTTGGTCATTCCTCCAGTGGAAGTTCCTGCGGCAATGTTTCCGTTTTTATCTAAGGCTACACAACCAACAGTTCCGAATTTACTGTTTTTAATATCTGAATCGTAAAAAGCAGCTTTTTTATCATCATGGTCTAACTGCGTTTTTGCTCTTTCTTTAATTCTTTGTAACGATTTGAATCTTCTTTCTGTAAAAAAATAACTTGGATCTACAATTTCTAAACCTTTTTCTTTTGCAAATACAGAAGCTCCTTTTCCAGAAAGCATCACATGATCGGAGTCTGTCATTACTTTTACAGCAAGTTCTATAGGGCTTTTTACATTAGTTACACCTGCTACCGCGCCTGCATTTAATGTTTTTCCATCCATAAAAGAAGCATCTAATTCATTGGTTTCCTCGTGAGTAAAAACAGCTCCCTTTCCTGCATTAAATAACGGTGATTCTTCCATAACCTGAATTGTTTTTACAACAGCTTCTTGGCTTGTTCCTCCATTTTTTAAGATGGTGTGGCCTATTTTAATTGCTTCCGCTAATTTTGCTTCGTAGGCTTTTTCTTTTTCAGGAGTCATGTTCTTTTTTAAGATAGTTCCTGCTCCTCCATGTATTACAATTGCAAAATTGCTTGTTTTGGTTTCTGTTTGTTTTGGTTTGGTTTCACTTGTAACACAGCTAGATAATAGGATAGATAAGAAACAAAAAAAGAGTAAATTTTTCATGAAAAAGGTTTTTAAAAATCACCTTTTAAAAATAAGTAAAATAGAATATAAAAACTATGTTGGAAACATAAATAATTCTCCGTAACCAACTGTATATAGCCAAACACCATACAAGGCGTGTTCTATAAGTACAGTATAAATAGATTTTGATTGCAAATACGTTTTTGCAAAAAGTATTCCTCCAATAAACGTGAATGCTAAAACGGTAATACTTTGAAACCAAATATGACCAAAAGAAAATAGGAGTGCATTTATTAGAATAAAGAAATTATCATTAGAAAATAAAACCCTGTATCTCTTTGTAAAAAAACTTCTGTATAACAGTTCTTGTGGAATTACAGACGCCAAAATATAAACACCACTAAATTGCAACCATAACAAAGGTTTTGTAGAAATAACATTAAACAAGTCTCCTTTGTTGGT
>CAYPHE010000480.1:0-1772 GCA_964410075.1 uncultured Polaribacter sp. | reverse complement strand
ATGATGGTAAAAGTACCTTGATTGGTCGTATTTTATACGATACAAAATCACTAACTGATGATAAATTAGAAGCCATAGAAGAAAAAAGTCGCCAAAGAGGGTTTGATTATTTAGACTTTTCTTTAGCAACAGATGGTTTAGTAGCAGAACGTGAACAAGGAATAACTATTGATGTAGCTCATATTTATTTTTCTACACCTTCAAAAAGTTTCATTATTGCAGATACTCCTGGTCATATAGAATATACCAGAAACATGGTAACTGGTGCTTCTACAGCACAAGCTTCAATTGTTTTGATTGATGCAAGAAACGGAGTTGTAGAACAAACCTACAGACACTTTTTTATCAATAATTTATTGAGAATTAAAGATGTTGTAATTGCTGTAAATAAAATGGATTTGGTTGACTTTTCTGAAGAAAAATTCAATGCAATCAAAGGAGAAATCGAATACTTAGCTAGTAAAAGTGAGTACAAAGGTCAGAATTTAACGTTTATTCCATTATCTGCTTTAAAAGGAGATAACGTAGTAGACAAGTCTGATAATATGGATTGGTATCAAGGTGAAACCTTAATGCATCATTTAGAAAGATTAGATGCAGATGATATTAATGATGAATCTCAAACTCGTTTTCCTGTACAAACGGTTATCAGACCAAAAACGGAAGAGTATCATGATTATAGAGGGTATGCAGGTAAAATTTACGGAGGAGATATAGAAGTAGGAGATGAAGTTGCTGTACTACCATCTTTAACAACATCTAAGGTTAAGAGTATTAATTTCTTTGATAAGCAGTATCAACAAGCAAAAAGAGGAAGTTCTGTTACCATTACCTTAGAAGATAACGTTAATGTAAGTAGAGGTGATATGTTGGTAAAAGTAGCTGAACAACCAACCATAGCAAAACAATTAGATGCTACAATTTGTTGGATGGATAAAGAACCTTTACAAGCATCTCAAAGATACTATATAAAGCACGGTGTAAACGATGCTCAGGCAAAAATTACACAGCTAAATAGTATTATTAAAACAGATTTTTCTGGGATAGAAGAAAACCCATCAGAATTAGAGTTAAATCAAATAGGAGATATACAATTAAAATTAAGCAAGCCATTGTCTTTTGATGCTTATAAAGACAACAAGTCTAATGGATCATTTATTTTAATTAATCCAAAAACAAACAATACTGTAGGAGTAGGTTTTATAAAATAGATAAGGAGATGAGAAGTTTTGAAACAGAAATAGAAAATCCAATTGTAGAAAGAGACATTATTGAATTGGCAGATAAAATTGCTGCATTTAATAATCTACAAATAGACGAAGAAAAATTTAGAAGCCTACGTTTGGCAAGAGGTGTTTACGGTCAGCGTCAAGAAGGCGTACAAATGATTCGTATAAAAATACCTTATGGTAAATTAAAGAGCAATCAATTGCGAAGAATCTCTAAAGTTTCTGACGAATATTCAAGAGGAAGATTGCATATTACAACACGTCAAGATATACAAATTCACTATGTAGATTTAAACAGAACTCCAGAGTTGTGGGCAGAACTAGAAAGAGATGATGTTACATTAAGAGAAGCTTGTGGTAATGTAGTTAGAAACGTAACTGCATCAGAAACTGCCGGTATAGATGTAAACGAACCTTTTGATGTTTCTCCTTATGCAGATGCATTGTACAAGTTCTTTTTACGTAACCCAATTTGTCAAGAAATGGGGCGTAAATTTAAAGTTTCTTTTTCTTCTACAGACGAAGATACTGGGTTGTCTTATT
>CAYPHE010000479.1:0-1773 GCA_964410075.1 uncultured Polaribacter sp. | reverse complement strand
CAGGAGAAACCGCAACTACATTTGCGGGAAATATTACATTAAATGAAGATGGTAGTTATGTAATTGTGCCAAGAACAGGTTATACGGGCAGTGTACCACCTATAAGATATATAGTTTCTAACGGAACAAATACAGATGTTTCTTTTTTGTTTTTAACAGTAGAAAGAATTACAAATCTATTGGAAATAAACTCAGTATCTTCTTGTAACCAAGGATATACGAGTAATGGAGACTATAAAATAATTTATTCATTAGTATTTTCTAATACAAGTACTGCTAGAGATTATCATGAAAATAACATTTTAAAAGGTGTTAATTTTGCTTTAAACCTAGACGAAGTATATGGAAATGGATGTGTGGTAAGAATAGAAAATAATTTTTCTTCACATTTTGAAACAGATGATTTTGTGGGTAATCCTTATCCTATAAATTTCACAAATACAGTTTTTAATCCAGATTTCTTAGATGGAACATCAAACCAGATTTTTAATTCAGGTTTATCACTCTATCCAAGACAGCAAGTTTTAATTCAGTTTTGTTTGGTAGTTGATCCTTTTTGTGGAGGTAGACCTAACCCGACTTCATCTGGTTCAGGGGTAAATTTTGACGCTTTGTTTACTGGTAGTTCAGATAGAGGGAATGACACCGAAAATTTACTATTAACAGATTTTCATACACCAGAAACTACTATTGCTGCAGGTTTTTATATTCCTGTTACACAGCCAGAAGTTAATGCAGATGGAACATTTGATTACAATAACTCTGTTGTCATTACTAATGAAGGAACAGCTACTGCTAACAGTGTAAATTATAATATGGGTTTACAAGGGTTTATAGATAATGGAGTAACCTTTCAATCTTTAGAAGTAAACCAAGTTTCTGGACCAGAAGTTACCATTAATCTTAATTATAATGGAATTTCAGAATCTTTATTATTGATGCCCAATAATTCAATTCCGCCAGGAGAAACCGTTATATTAGAAGTTGGTGCCCTTACTAACCCTGTATCTTCTAGAGATGACATTTTTTTTTCTCAACCATTTATATCTCAAACTCAAGGAGGTATAGATGGCTTTGATGAAGCATTTAGTAGAAATGTTTATTCTTATGTTTTATGGTCAGACACCAATGGTAATCATTTAGACAGGTATTATCCAATTTTTTCTGAAAGTGAAACGGCTTCATCAGAATCTCAATGTACTTGTAGTACTTCGTTTATGTCATTTTCTTTTCCATCTTCATCATCTACTAGAAACGAGATAGAAATTTTAAATACAGCACCAAACGGGATTAAAGAACATGAAGAAGTAAAATTTTCGCTTACAATTAGAAATACTAGTAGTATTATAGAATTAGACAATCTTCAATTAAGCAATAGTTTAAATACTAGTTGTGGAGGAAGAATTGTTTCTCAAACACTTCCTACAATTGTAAGTTCTAACGCTACTAAAGACCCAATTCTTAACTCTAATTTTAACGGAGTAATAGATACAAATATATTTAATGGAACTTCTGGATTATTAAATGCGAATCAATCAATAACTATAGAATTTACAGTGGTATTTAATGAAGATTGTATCAATACAAATACAGCCTCCTTTTCAGCAACAAATCCATTAAATGAAAGAGTTAGTTCTAATGATAGTGTTCAACTAAACATTTTTTCAAATTTGGATAATGATGCCATTTCAAACACTGAAGATATAGATGACGACAATGATACTATTCCAGATATTAATGAATATAATGGAGTGAATCCTTTAGGAGATGATG
>CAYPHE010000478.1:0-1785 GCA_964410075.1 uncultured Polaribacter sp. | reverse complement strand
CGTATTATTTAGATATAATTTTGCTTCAGATAAAATAGTAATTGCTTTTTTGTTCTTTTTTGAAATTGACAAAGCTTTTCCGTAATTCATTAAAAAATCTCCATTCTTGTAAAAAAAAGTATAAGCTTCTTCAAAAGCATACATTGCATCTTCATAATTACCATATTGATAACTTTCTAAACCTTCTTTCCAAATTAAAAAGCCTCTTGATAACTCTTTTGTATAAGAATACGATTTAAAAGAAACCATAACAATTAAAAGTAACAAGGCACCTTTTGCTATGGTATTTCCTAAAATTGAAATAGTTGTTATTTTAAATATTTTTTTTCCCGAATCTAGATTTGCTAAAAAAGCTAAACAACTAAAAAGCAAAATTTTAGTTGGTAATATTTGCATTGGGTAAGAAAAAAAAGCAAAAACACTAATTGATAACAAACTTATTTTTAGAATCATTCTTAAAAATTGATTCTCCTTATTTGTTTTTACTTTCAAAATAAAAAAGCAAAGCGCAAGTAAAAATAAAAATCCAACAAAACCATTTTCAACGGTAAATTGAACAAGCTCGTTAAAAGCGTAGTTACTGTTATCTGCAACTAAAGCTTCTTTTGTTTCTCCATATTTGGAGAAATATTCAGCTTGATAGTTCATGTAGTGTGTCTTAAATCGATCAAAACCAACTCCAAAGATTGGATTATCTTTTACTATTTCAGTGGAAGTCTTCCATATAAACAAACGACCATCTGACGAACCTTTTTTGAAGTGATAGATTCCTAATAGGCTTACTACTACAAATAATAAAGAAGTGGCAATTAAAATTGTTTTTTTTAATTTAGATAAATTAAGAAACCGTTTTTTTAGAAATTTGTAGTGAAATTCTAATATAAAACTACTACTTACAACTAAAGACAGCCATGCTGCTCTAGACTGAGACGCAGGAATGACTAAAACAATACTTACAACACCTAATAAAGGAAAATATTCTAAAACATATTTAAGAATAGTATTAGATTGTAAAGGGCTTTTATATTTCTTTTCAATTTGTAGAAAAGTAGTTACTTTTTCTCTAAAAAGATATAAACCTAAAGCTATAGGAAAGACTGATATAAGAAAACCTGCATAAGGACCTGGGTTAAAAAAACTACCTGTTAATTTAAATCCAGTATGATTGGACTTAAAATAACCTAATAGTTGTAAATTACCATAAACTGCCTGAATAATACCAGAAACAACAATAGCTAGCAATAACCAATACAATACTTTAATTTGTAAAGTTCTAATAATTAAATATAAAAACATCAGGCCTAACAATTCTAAATAACGTATTGAAAAACTATAATCTGCTTGAATAAAATACCTATTAACAATTAAATAACTTACTAAGCTAAATAAAGCTATATCAATACTTGATACTGAAATATTGACTTTTTTTTGTTTTAAAACTTCTAAAAAGGCAATACAAAGTAGCACTATACAACAATAGGAAAATACAATAAACTTACTGATAATAGTAGATTGTGGGTAGTCTGTTAAATTTACCTGAGAAATAAACACTAATAAAACAGAAAGAAAAAAAGTAGTTAAGATTTTATTTCTTGTAAAAAAAATAAGAATTGAGTTTATTCTATGTCCCAACATAAGATCTAAGTATTATATAATTCTTATTGCTTATAGACATTTCTTTTAGCTTTTTTTTTACTAAGGAAGAAAAAACAAGAACATATCGTATCCTGTACTATGCTGTTTTAAAAAAGTTTAATTATTTTTTTTAATTAAAATTGATAAAAA
>CAYPHE010000477.1:0-1788 GCA_964410075.1 uncultured Polaribacter sp. | reverse complement strand
CCTTACTTTCTGATGAGGAATATCTTGGCGTTGGTCAATTGATGTCTTTAGCTACCGTAACGGGTATTGGTGGTTATAAAAGTCATGAACTATCTAAAGTTTTAGCAGGTAAAAAAGTAGGTGTTTCTACTTCTGTAAATACTTATAATGAAGGTTTAAAAGGTTCGGCTAGAGTAAAAGATTTTGAAACACTTTTTAAATTGATTTATTTAAACTTTACCAGTATAAATAAAGACGAAGAAATGTATTTATCTATAGTAGATAAATTTAAGAATATTCTAAAAAATAGAAAGCTAAGTCCTTCAGCATTATTTGGTTCAGCGATTCATAAAGTTACCGAAAAAGGAAACCCAAGGTATTTTGATATGAATGAGAAAGATAATTTAGAGCGATTATTTGATTCTGTAACTTATAATGATGTTTATGAAAAATATACAGCAAGATTTAAAAACGCTGGAGATTTTAACTTTTTCTTTGTTGGAAATATAGATGAAGAAAAATTAAAAAAGTATTCCGAGATATACTTAGGTACCTTACCGAGTTCAGAAGAAAGAGAAGAGTATGTTTTATCAACCTATAAAAACATTCCGAAAGGAGAAGAAATAATAGTATACAAAGGATTAGAAGATAAAGCAACGCTAAAAATTAATTTTATTACCGAAGGAAAAGGTAATTTAAAAGAAATAAGAGCTATGAATTTGTTTGGAGAAGTACTTGAAACTAGACTACGAGATCGTATTAGAGAAGAAAAAGGAGGCGTGTATTCAGTTAATGCAGGTTTTCACTATTCTGGTAAGCCATATAAAAGATACTATGGAAACATTAGCTTTAATTGTTCACCTGAGAATGTAGAAATTTTAGAAACTGAAACTTTAGCTGTTTTAAAAAAACTATTAAAAGAAGGACCTACAAAAAAAGAGGTATCGGGTATGAAGAAAAATTGGATTTTAGACCATAAAAAATCTCTTGAAACTAATTCTCTTTGGTTGGGATATATGCACAACCAAATACTTAGAAATAAAAAATTTAATGTAGAAGATTACGAAAAAGAAGTAAATAATATTTCTATAAAATTTATAAAAAAAATTGCTAAAAAATACGTTGGCTCACCTAGTTATACCGCTAAATTATTTCCAGAACAAAAGACTGATGTAAGCGAGAAATAGTAAGATCTTATTTTAAAAAGATATTTAATTTTAAAAGCTTTTTTAAAAATACCCGATGCTGTTTCGGGTATTTTTATTGATTGCAACTTAATTACGTAAATATTCAATTAATAGTTGTAAATTTGCCCGCAATTAAATCTTAATTGCATTATGGTTGCTCACGACAATAAAATTTTAGGAGAAGGCTTAACTTACGACGACGTTCTTCTTGTTCCAGCTTTTTCTGAAGTACTTCCTAGAGAAGTAAATATTCAAACAAAATTTACTAAAAACATTACTATAAATGTACCTATTGTTTCTGCTGCGATGGATACAGTTACAGAATCAGCTTTGGCTATAGCAATTGCTAGAGAAGGTGGTATAGGTGTTTTACATAAAAATATGACTATAGAGCAACAAGCTCAAGAAGTACGTAGGGTAAAACGTGCTGAATCTGGTATGATTTTAGATCCAGTTACATTACCGCTTTCGGCTACAGTTTTAGATGCTAAAGCCAATATGAAAGAGCATAGCATTGGAGGAATTCCTATAGTTGATGAAAATGGAACCTTAAAAGGAATTGTAACTAATAGAGATTTACGTTTTGAGCATGATAACCAACGTCCTATTATAGAAGTAATGA
>CAYPHE010000476.1:0-1799 GCA_964410075.1 uncultured Polaribacter sp. | reverse complement strand
TCATCTTAACCTTGCTTTAACAAAATAATTTTGTTAAAATTGTAGTTTTGTTTTCACCAAAAAAATTAAACCTAATAATTTAGACACAATGGATGTAGATGTAAGAGCCATCAATGAAAAAATAGAAAGAGAAAGTGCCTTTGTAGACATTCTTGCTTTAGAAATGAATAAAGTAATTGTAGGTCAAAAACAAATGATAGAAAGTTTGTTAATTGGTCTATTAGGAAACGGACATATATTATTAGAAGGTGTACCAGGTTTAGCAAAAACTTTGGCAATTAATACACTTTCTAAAGCAGTACAAGGTTCGTTTAGCAGAGTGCAGTTTACACCAGATTTATTACCTGCAGATGTTGTAGGTACGATGATTTATAATATGAAAGTCAATGACTTTTCTATAAAAAAAGGACCAATTTTTGCGAATTTTGTTTTGGCTGATGAGATAAACAGAGCGCCAGCAAAAGTGCAATCTGCTTTATTAGAGGCAATGCAAGAGCGCCAAATTACTATTGGTGATGAAACGTTTAAATTAGATGAACCATTTTTGGTAATGGCAACTCAAAACCCGGTTGAGCAAGAAGGAACATACCCTTTACCAGAAGCGCAAGTAGACCGTTTTATGTTGAAGGTTGTTATTGATTACCCAAAACTTTCTGAAGAGCAAATAGTAATGCGTCAAAATTTATCAGGTAGTTTTGCAAAGGTAAATCCAGTTATTTCTGTAGAGCAAATTGTAAGAGCTCGAGAAGCAGCTGCAGAAGTATATATGGATGAAAAAATAGAAAAATATATTTTAGATATTATTTTTGCTACCAGATATCCAGAAAAATACAATTTAGCCAATCTAAAAGATTTAATTAGTTTTGGAGCTTCACCAAGGGGAAGTATCAATTTAGCGAGAGCCTCAAAATGTTATGCATTTATTAAAAGAAGAGGTTATGTAATTCCAGAAGATGTAAGAGCTGTAGTTACAGATGTGCTTCGTCATAGAATAGGAATTACATACGAAGCTGAAGCCGAAAATGTAACTTCCGTAGATATTATCAACTCAATTATTAACGAAGTAGAAGTACCATAGATAGCATTTTGCTCTTAGCTTTTAGCTTTTGCTAATAGCTAACGGCCAATAGCTAAAAGCTAAAAAATGGATACAAAAGAAATACTAAAAAAAGTTCGTAAAATAGAGATTAAGACGCGTCGTTTGTCTGATCATATTTTTGGAGGAGAATACCATTCATCTTTCAAAGGGCGAGGTATGACTTTTTCTGAAGTACGCCAATACCAGTTTGGAGACGATGTAAGAACCATAGACTGGAATGTTACTGCACGTTATAACGAACCCTATATAAAGGTTTTTGAAGAAGAACGCGAATTAACCATGATGTTAATGGTTGATATTTCTGGTTCAGAACTATTTGGAACTTCAAACCAATTTAAAAAGGATACCATAACAGAAATTGCTGCAACTCTGGCATTTTCTGCAACCCAAAATAACGATAAAGTAGGGTTGATTCTATTTTCTGATGAGGTAGAATTGTTTATTCCTCCTAAAAAAGGAAAAAGCCATGTATTGCGAATTATTAGAGAATTGATTGAGTTTTCTCCAAAAAGTAGAAAAACCAATATTGCAGAAGCATTAAAATTCTTGTCAAGTATTTTAAAAAAGAGAGCAATTGTTTTTGTGTTGTCAGATTTTATGGATGATAACTATGAAAAAACATTAAAAATTGCTGCAAATAAACACGATGTAACTGGAATTAGAGTGTACGATAAACATGATGAAGAAATTCCAAATTTAG
>CAYPHE010000475.1:0-1814 GCA_964410075.1 uncultured Polaribacter sp. | reverse complement strand
TTTTCCAAGCCTGTTTTTTATTTAACCTAAACTACTACTTACTCTACTACTAAAGTATATTGTGGTGTTGGGTTTAAAGGGCAAAAATATACATACTCTCCCTTTGTTAAAGTTACTTTGTTTGAAGTCTGCTTTTCGTTATTCTTAACTTGTTCAGTAACATAAGCGCTTTTAATATGGGCTTTTACATCTGACTTTGGTGCCAATACAAAACCTACATTATGACCAACATTGTTGTTTGCGATTTCAAAGATGTAGGTTCCTTCTGATAAGGTAATTTGTTTCTGTGTAAACTCTCCTTTTGTTTGTTCTAAAGAAACTGTTTTTACATCTCCTTTTTTCATCATTTTGTCTTGTGCATTTCCGTTAAATGCAAAACCTACTACTAATACTAAAATTGCGATTACTTTTTTCATCTGTTCTAAAAATTTGTGTTTGTGTTATTTATTGTTATTTATATATGTTGAGCTTATGCTCTTTTTTTATTAAACTGTTGCTAATTCTAATGGCTGTGCTATTGGAAAATCTACTGGAACTTCTGTTGTTCTATGGAAATAGTTTGTTATGGTTATTTCTCCTATTTGTATAATAGCATCAGCTAAACTTCCTTTTGTATATCCTGCTTCATAAAAAGCTGCTATACTTTCTTGTGTTGCTGCTCCTCTATTTTCTGCTACACTTTTTGCAAATTTTGCTAAAGCATCTAACTTACTGTTAAAAGAAGCGCTACCTGATCTTAATTCTAAAACTTGATCGTCTGTAAAACCATTCATTTTACCTATTGCTGTGTGAGCTGATAAACAGTAAACACATTCGTTTACTTGACTTACCGCTAAATTGATTACTTCTTTCTCTTTGTTAGAAAAGCTTGTTTTTGCTTGTCCTATTGCTAATAAGTTTCCTAAAGCAGTATCACTGTGTGCAAAAGATGCATATATATTAGGTACAAAGCCTAATCCTTTTTCTAGTTGTGCAAAAATTGCTTGATTGTTTTCTGATACTTCGTTTTTGGTTGGTACATTAAATGTGCTCATAATTTTATGCCTGCTGCAAACAGGACTTTTTTAGTGATTATTAATTATTGTTATTCGTTATTTGTATAAAATTCTTGTTCTAAATTGTTGTTCTCGTAAGTTTGGTATCCCCAGCAATTTGGGCAATCTGTGTTTTGTAAGTTTCTCATATTGTTTTGTTTTAAATATTAATATTGTTTTGAAGAATATCTCAAAAACATTTCCTTTTCATTTACAGTGCAAAGATGCAACCAAGACTAACCTTTAAAAATGGACAAAAGTTCCTTTGGTTTGGACTTGAAGTTTTAGACTACTTCAACCTGTCTATTTTTGATCTTAAATTTCTCTCTGTAATTAGTCCTGTATGAGAATCTACAGGTTTACCATCTTTAAAAAATACTAATGTTGGTATGCTTCTAATATGAAATTTTGCCGCCAATTCTTGATTTTCATCAACATTAACTTTTTTAATTACGACATCTTCTTTTAGCTCGTCTGCTAATTTGTGAATGGTTGGTAATAAGGTTTGGCAAGGACCACACCAGTCTGCATAAAAATCTAATAAGACATTACCGTTATTTGTTATTACCGAATTGAAATCTGTTTGTTCTAATTGTATTTCCATTTTTTATCTATTTTTTTATTCCTTTTTTTATTTTAGAATGATTGTTAATATTATTTGTTTTGCTTTATGCTGAAACATCTTCCGCATGAATTACACTGCAAAGATGCAACCGAGATAAGGGTTTAAAAATGGACAAAGGTTCCTACTCTTTGGACTATGAAAAAAGTTTGCAAAAA
>CAYPHE010000474.1:0-1821 GCA_964410075.1 uncultured Polaribacter sp. | reverse complement strand
GATTTCTAAAACAACAAAAATTACCATTTTTAACGTTTTAGGAAAACAGGTAAAATCTTTTACTCTAAATCCAAATAACAACAATATCGATATTTCCGATTTGTCTAAAGGAGTTTATTTAGTTAAAATTTCAGGTGATAATACTTACACGACCAAAAAGTTAATTAAGCATTAAATATCGATTGTTGGCTTGAGTTCTTTCAAGTACGATTTTTCAAGATATTCATAAATGAAAAACGTATTATTGTTTGATAAACTTTTTACGAAATACTTTTTTAGTATCTACATCTTTAATCTGTAAAAAATAAATGCCTTTTTGTAAAAAATTCAATGCAAGCGTACTTTCTGTTGTTATTGATTTTTTTACTACTTCTTTACCTATAGTATTATAAATTACAACATTGTAATTACCCGAATTTATATTTAGGTTAAGACTGTTCTCTACAGGATTTGGATAAACCGAAATATCTTTTCCAAATAAATTTTCTTGAGTAGATAAAGAGCTTCCTGTTAATGTAATATTTCCGTTTTCATCAAAAGGATCAGACCATTTTTCATTAGTATACACATCTACTCCTGTTAATGTTTTTAAGAAAGCTTCCAACGCCAACTTTTCATCATCTGTCAAATTTAAACGTTGTGTTCTTCTTCCATCTCCTAACCTTCTATCTAAATTTGTATTTGCAGTATTGTTTGGTATTGCATTGTAATGGTTAATTACCTCTAAAATAGTTTTCATACTTCCATCATGCATTAAAGGTCCGTTTAAAGTTCCATCAGGATTTACCAAATCTCTTAAGGTTGGCGAGCGTAAATTTGTCAAATCAACCTCAGTCTCACTTCCCGCAACACCAATAATTCCATTATTTCTGGTATTGGGATCAATATCAAATTCATCTCCTCTATGGCAACCTGTACACCCAGCTCCTCCTCTATTTGGGGGATCAAAAAACAGACGTTTTCCTAAGTTTTCTTGAGCTGTAAAATTAGGAAAATTGGTGTTAGCATTATTTACCTGAGCTCTTCCTGTGTCGTATTTAGAATCGAAAGATTGAATACTTCTAATAAATTGAGAAAGTGCCAACTGAATTCTTTCTTCTGAAATTGTATCATCACCAAAAGCAAATTCAAACAACTCTTTATAATAATCAATAGCAGAAAGTTTTATTACTAAATCATTAAAATCTCCATCTCCTTCAGTTCCGCTAAACCCCATTTCTATGTGATCTTGTATAGGTTTTGTAGTTTGATCTTCTAAAGAAACAGCTCTTTCATCCCAGAAAAATTTTTCTTCCTCAGAAAATCGAGAATTTATCAAACGCATAGAATGTCTTCCTGTTAAACCTCCATATAAACCTACACTTTGTGTTGCATCATCTCCAAAAGCTTTTTCTTGCTTATGACAACTTGCACAAGCAATAGTATTATTTGCAGATAAATTTTTGTCATAAAACAACACTCTTCCTAAAGTTGCTGTTTTATTGTTTATACTATTATTATCGGGTGTATTGTCTTTAACAATGTATGTTGGTTTGGTTTGATTGGCATAATTAAAAAGTTTATCTAAATCTACGGTACCGCTAATAATCATAAAAGCAATACCCATAATTGGGATAAAATTCAAGATGTTCTTCTTCATTAATTACTCCGTTTTGGTTAGTTGGGGCTGTCTTTTTATAAAGATTTACGTCAAATGTAAATATTCTATGTTTAAAACAAGTGAATAACTCATTAATTTGGATGTAATTAATAAGTACCATTAATCTGAAAAAAAGTAAATTTGCACCGTTATAACAAATCGTAAACACAACTTTATAATGA
>CAYPHE010000473.1:0-1823 GCA_964410075.1 uncultured Polaribacter sp. | reverse complement strand
AGGTCTTGGAAACTTCCAATTTTAATAATTAATTTTTTTTAATAATAATGTCACGTTTTGATATTTTAAATTGTCGTACCAACAAAACATAATATTTAAAGTTGAAAAATTATCACGACATACTGTTTCCATTCGCTTATAACATCCTTGGTTCTTCTGAAGATGCTAAAGATACCATCCAGGATATTCTAATAAAATACTTAATAATTGACAAAAAACATATTGAAAATGAAATAGGATATTTAATCAAGTCTGTAATTAATCAATCGATTAACGTAAAAAAGAAAAAAAATAAAACGACCAATAATAATGTTTGGCTGCCAGAGCCTATTTCTACTGAAAACACAGACGATATAATACATAAATCCGAAATATTATCTTATTCAATATTAACGCTTCTTGAAAAATTAACAGCTAAGGAGCGTGCTGTTTTTATTTTAAAAGAAGCATTTGAATATTCTCATAAAGAAATTGCTCAAACCATTGGTTTTACAATTGAAAATTCAAGAAAATTATTAAGTAGAGCAAAAACTAAATTAAATACTAGTAAAACAAAAAACAACAATAGCCAGAAAAATGAAATTCAAAAATTGAAGCAGTACATTGAAACAATACAAAATGGCGACATAACTGCTCTAGAAAAACTGCTGTCTAAAGAAATACAACTGGCTGCAGACGGAGGAAAAGACATTAAAGTAGTTAGAGAGTTAACAACAGGTATAACCAGTACATCTAAACTATTGCTTTACGTTTATAGAGCTTTTTTAACAGGGTTAAACACAAAAATTACCTTTGTAAATCATCAACCAGCAATTCTATTTTATCTAAAGAATGTACTAACAAATTGCCAAATATTTGAAATAGAAAAAAATGAAATTAAGAATATCTATTCTATTGTAGACCCAAATAAACTAAAGTCCATTTCTCTATAAAGTTTGTCACGTTTTCTCTTTTTGTTTTGTCATACTATTGAACATAACATATCAATAGATGAAAAAATTATTACGAATAGATGCTAGCATAAGAAAAGAAGGTTCGCACTCAAGACAATTAGCTGATTATTTTGAAAAGAATTGGTTAAAAGCCCATCCGACAGGAAAAGTGATTTATAAAGACTTAACAAAAACTGAAATACCTCACTTGCAAAATGAAACAGTAGAAGCATTCCATATTCCTCTGAAAGAGCAAAACAAGATTAACAAACAAGCTACAAGGTTATCTGATAAACTTATTTCAGAACTAAAATCTGCAGACTACGTGCTCATTAGTAGTCCTTTGTATAATTTAAATATACCATCAACTTTAAAATCATACTTAGATCACATCATTAGATCTGGACATACATTTAGAGTAAATAAAGATGGTAGTTATCAAGGTTTACTCAAAAACACTAAAGCATATGTAATTACAACTAAAGGCGAGACATATAAAGATACAACAATGGCTTCGCTTGATTTTCAAGAACCATATCTCAAAACAATTTTCGGTTTTATCAATTTAGAGCTTAAAGCAATTTTTTCTCTTGAAGGAACAGCTTATCCAGAGCTTCTAGAAAAGAATAATAAAATACAACAGGAAAAGATTTTAATGAACTTACAAAATATTTAATCAATGAAACCAGATTACTTTAATGACAAGCTTGAAAATAAAGCTTCTATTATACAGCCTAATAAAGGAGAAAAATTAGAATTAAACACTATTTCAATTACATTTAAAATAACTAGTGAAATGTCTAATGACCAATTGGGGGTATATGAAATTACGCTTCCACCAATGGCAATTGGTGCAAAATTACATTACCACAGATTTATGGACGAAACTTT
>CAYPHE010000472.1:0-1829 GCA_964410075.1 uncultured Polaribacter sp. | reverse complement strand
TAATAGCAAATGATGGTCTAGAGGGCTGGAATATTAAAGGAGGTACTGCAACTTATAAAAATGAAAACGGTACTATTGTAGGAACTACAGTGCCAAATACCCCAAATACTTTTTTGTGTTCAGATAAAATATACAACGATTTTATTTTAGAAATTGATTTTAAGGTAGATCCAGTTATGAATTCTGGCATTCAAATTCGTAGTAACTCACTTCCGTATTATAGAGATGGAATGGTACATGGTTATCAAGTTGAAATAGATCCATCAAAGCGAGCATGGAGTGGTGGGATTTATGACGAAAAAAGAAGACTTTGGTTAAATCCTTTAAAAGACAATATTGAAGCACAAAATGCATTTAAACAAAATGAGTGGAATCATTATAGAATTGAAGCCATTGGAGATACTATTAAAACTTGGGTAAATGGAGTTGCTGCATCTCATTTAATTGACGACAAAACAGCTGCTGGTTTTATTGGTTTACAAGTTCATGGAATTGGAAAACATACCGATAGATTAGGAAAACAAACCATGTGGAAAAACGCTAAAATTTTAACTACAGAATTAGCTAAATATTCTAAAAAATCTCCACTAGAACCAATTATTACAAAAAACAATTTGACTTTTCAAGAAAACAGAACAGGTTGGAAAATGCTTTGGGACGGAAAAACAACAAAAGGTTGGAGAGGAGCTAAACTTGCTCAATTTCCAGAAAAAGGTTGGTCTATAGAAAATGGAGAGCTAATTGTTGAGGAAACTGGCGGAGCTGAGTCTGCAGCTGGTGGAGACATTGTTACTACTGAAGATTATAGCAATTTCGAATTATTAGTAGATTTTAAATTAACTGCTGGTGCAAATAGTGGAATTAAATATTATGTAGATACAGAAATTAATAAAGGTCCTGGTTCATCAATAGGTTTAGAATATCAAATTTTAGATGATGAACTACATGAAGATGCTAAAAGAGGTTCTCATGAAGGAAGTAGAACTGTATGTTCTTTATACGATTTAATTAAAGCAGACCCAATTAAGCCATTAAAACCAATTGGACAATGGAATACTGCTTATATCAAATCGATAGACAATCATGTAGAACACTGGGTTAACGATGTTAAAGTTTTAGAATATGAACGAGGAAGTGCTGAATTTTTAAAGCTAGTTTCTGAAAGTAAATATGCAAAATGGCCAAATTTTGGACTATTAGAAAAAGGTCAGATTTTATTACAAGATCATGGTGATAAAGTTTCATTTAGAAATATAAAAATTCGTGTTGTTAAATCTAAAAAGAACTAATCATGAAGACAGATAGAAGAAGTTTTTTAAAAAAAACGGCTACTGCAGCTGTAGGAGTAGGTTTAGTAGGAACTGCAAATGCAATGTCTGCAAAAAGCTATAGAAATATTATTGGTGCAAACGATAGATTACATATTGCAATTCAAGGATTAGGACGCCGTTATTTTTCGTATATAGAAGGTATAGCTGCTAAAGAAAATAATGTTCACTTAAAGTATTTGTGCGATGTAATGCCTAGTCAGATCGATAAAGCACAAGAAAGAGTCGGAAAAAAGATTGATTATAAAATTAAATCTGAAGAAGATATTCGAAACATAATTAACGATAAAAATATCGATGCCATTTTTATGGCAACACCAGACCACTGGCACACACCAGGAGCAATAATGGCAATGCAAGCAGGTAAACATGTATATTTAGAAAAGCCTTGTAGCCATAATCCACATGAAAATAAGTTAGTAGTAGCTGCTCAAAAAAAATACAATAAAATTGTACAAATGGGTAATCAGCAAAGATCTTCTCTAGAAAGTCAAGAGATTA
>CAYPHE010000471.1:0-1838 GCA_964410075.1 uncultured Polaribacter sp. | reverse complement strand
TGGAATAAAAACCAAGCCTATATTGCTTTAGGAAATTTACTAACTGTTTGTGCTTTAGAAAATATAGATTCCTGTCCTATGGAAGGCTTTCTTCCTGAAAAATATGATGATATTTTAGAATTGGATAAAAATAATTTACGTTCTGTTTTAGCTTTACCAATTGGTTATAGAGCTGAAGATGACTTTATGAAAGATATGAAAAAGGTACGTAAACCAATAGAAGAAGTAATTGTAGAAATTAATTAAACTTATGAGTGAAGCTGTTAGAAATCTAAGCCCAAAAACACTTTGGAATCATTTTGCAGATTTAAACGCGGTACCTAGACCTTCTAAAAAGGAAGAACGTGTTATTGGTTTTATGGTTGATTTTGCAAAAAAACTCAATTTAAAATACACTGTTGACCAAGTTGGAAATGTAATTATTCAAAAACCAGCTACAAAAAACTTAGAAAATCGAAAAAAAGTGATTTTACAAAGTCATTTAGATATGGTGCATCAAAAAAATAATGATACCATTTTCGATTTTGAAACCCAAGGAATAGCAATGTATATTGATGGTGACTGGGTTACTGCAAAAGGAACAACTTTAGGCGCAGATAATGGTTTAGGTGTTGCTAGTATTATGGCTATTTTATCTTCCAATGATATAGAACATCCTGCAATTGAAGCCTTATTTACTATTGATGAAGAAACAGGAATGACTGGCGCAATGGGGTTACAGCCTAATGTTTTAGAAGGAGAAATTCTACTGAATTTAGACACAGAAGAAGATGATGAAATTGGCGTTGGTTGCGCAGGAGGAATCGATATCACCGCAACTAAAGAGTACAAAGAAGAGGAAACTCCTAAAGATTCAAAAGGGTTTGTAATTGAAGTAAAAGGCTTACAAGGTGGGCATTCTGGAATGGATATTCATAAAGGTTTAGCAAATGCTAATAAACTTATGAATAGAATATTATACACTACTTCAAAAAAGTACAACATTAGAATTTCATCTATTTTAGGAGGTAGTTTACGTAATGCTATTCCTAGAGAAAGTAAAGCTATAATTGCTGTTAAAGAAGACGTTTTAGAAAGTTTTCAAAATACTGTACAAGAAGTTATTAACAACATAAAAACTGAGTTTTTAACACTAGAACCCAATATTTCTATTGAAATTTCACCAATTGAAACTCCTAAAAAAGTAGTATCTCTACTCTTTCAAGCAAAACTTTTACAAGCAATTTACGCTACTATAAACGGTGTGTATAGAATGAGTCCTGATATTACCGATTTGGTTGAAACCTCAAACAACATAGCAAAAGTTACCGTTAAAAACGGATTATCATCTATAGAATGCTTAACAAGATCTTCTAGCGAAAGCGGAAAAACAGATTTGAGTAACACCATACAAGCTGTATTTCAATTAGCTGATTTTCAAGTTAACTTCTCAGGAGAATACCCAGGTTGGCAGCCTAATTTACAATCAGAAACTGTAAAAATTATGACCTGCATTTACACAGATTTGTTTAAAGAAGCTCCTAAAGTAGCTGCTTGTCATGCAGGTTTAGAATGTGGAATTTTAGGAAAAAACTATCCGAAGATAGATATGGTTTCGTTTGGACCAACCATAAAAGGAGCGCACTCACCAGATGAACGAGTTAGTATTTCATCCACTCAAAAATTTTGGAAATTTTTAGTTGAAATTTTAAAGAATATTCCTGAAAAGGGTTAATTAAAATCTTGTTTAAAAACCAACAAATAAAACGATAACGTGTTATTAGGCAATCGTTTGCATTTTTATTGCTTTGTTAACATCTTATATTTCTAAAACTCATAAAAAAATGTAATTTTACCCT
>CAYPHE010000470.1:0-1858 GCA_964410075.1 uncultured Polaribacter sp. | reverse complement strand
AATTGATATTGCAACGTATGGATAAGTACTCTAATATGGGTGTATATAAAGAGTAGCATAAAAAAACGAAATAAAAAAGCGGGAATTTTTATTAAAATTCCCGCTTTTTTTTGGCATTAGTTAGATATGCAAGAGCATGTTTTTAATAAGATGCATGCTCAAATGTTATTCTTAAGTTTTATTTCTTTATAAATTTAATTACGTTTTTATTACCAAACTTTAGGAAATATACTCCATTTTTAAATTTTTGAATATCAATTTGTTTTTTATTTGAAATAGTACCACTACTAATTTTAGTACCTAAAATAGTATAGATTGTATAATTTTTATTTTGGTTAAACGTTTACACTATCCCTTTCTTTGTTAATTGAATTATAAACTACTTTTTTGTTTTTAAAAAGACTCTCCGAAACTAATATAGAATCCACTATTGTTTTTGTTTCCTAAAACATAATCAAATCTAAGGTTTACGTTGTCTTTCTTATCTGCCAAAAACCTTAATCCTAATCCGTTATTTGGTTTCAAGTCTTTTGCAAAATTAGAATTATTGTAAATTGTTGAAATTCCACTTATAAAAGCTAAACCAAATCGTCCAAAAAGTGGGGTTCTAACTTCTGTTTGAAAAGTAGATAAGTTGTTGTCTCTAAATTTACCAAAGAAATAGCCACGGACAAAGTCGTCTCCACCTAGTATTGAGTAATCGTAAAAATTAGGTACGCCAAAAACAAAACTATTGTAAAGCCTACAAGCCAAAACAATTTTGTCCTTAAAAGTAAAGTATTTTCTTAAGTCTAATTTTGCATTTGTATAGTTGTTGGTTCCAAAAGTATACCCAATATTTAATTTTAAAAAAGAACCTTTTGAGGAGTTTAATAAATTATTTCTAGAATCATAAAACACTGTAGCGCTTAAACCTAAACCCCAATTATCTTCTAACTCGCTAAACGAATTTGCTTCTGTTACATTAATATTGCTATAATTAGCATATTTTATTTCGCCGCCAAGAAATAGTTTATCATATAAATTTTTATAAAGTCCAACATCAAGTATTATTCTATTGCTCTCATATAAAACTTTTTCATTATCATTTACATTTGTTCCAATACCATAATAGAAATCTGGGTATTTAGAAATATGAATTACTCCATCACTAAACCATTTTTCTTCTTTAAAAAAATAATTCCATTCAGATTCAAAAATAATTTGATTTCGTAAGGTGTAATTAAACTCTATTTTCGCGTTAGAAAAACGTGTAATTGAATCTTGATATAAGTCTAAAGTAAAAAGACTTACAGCTCCAAAATGGAGTTTTGTTTCTGGTTCGTAACCAAAAGCAGGTACTGGTAAAATCTTTATTTTTTTTGATTTAACAGCTAAAGAATCGGACTGTTGGCTATACGTTTTTTTTGAAAAAAGAATAGAGAAAACAAATACTAAACCAATGAAGCTAAATTTCATTTATAATCTTATTTTTAAAGTATGAGTTAATTCGTATAAAGGTTTTTGTATTAAGACTTATTAAGTAAATAATAAGGATAAAGTTAAGTAAATAAAAATCGAGTGAAAAACACTTAGACTCAGAATTTTTTTGGTTTTTAAGTTATAATTTTTGAATATAATTAAATGTAAACCTTGAAACTTAGAGCGAGTTATATTGTTAATTTATATATACCATATTCAGTTTTGTATTTTTGTAAATAATTATAGTTTTAAGCACGTTATTATACTTAGATAGGATAGCTCCAAAATAAAAAAAAGCAAAATTTCAATTTAGAATTTCGCTTTTTTATCTATTAGTTTTATTATAAATCTAAAGAATTTAATAGGTCTTTTAAAGCAGGATCAGAAGGTCTTGGTG
>CAYPHE010000469.1:0-1862 GCA_964410075.1 uncultured Polaribacter sp. | reverse complement strand
CCCACTGAAGCAAACTGATGCACAGCTACCATACCTGCTAGCACTACATTATCTCCTATGGTTACGTGTCCTGCTAAGGTTGTGTTATTTGAGAAAATACAATTATCTCCAACAATACAGTCATGAGCAATATGGCAATAAGCCATAATTAAACAGTTGTCGCCAACAACAGTTTTCATTCTGTCTTTTGTTCCTCTGTTTATAGTAACACATTCTCTAATGGTTACATTATCTCCAATTACAACAAGACTTTCCTCATCATTGTATTTTAAATCTTGAGGTATTGCAGAAATTACAGAACCTGGAAAAATTTTACAATTTTTTCCTATTCTGGCACCTTCCATAATGGTTACGTTTGAACCAATCCAAGTTCCTGAACCAATAGTAACGTTATTATGAATGGTTGAAAAAGGTTCTATAACCACATTTCTTGGCACTTTTGCCTGTGGATGAACATAAGCTAACGGTTGATTCATAATTTATCTCTTTTTAGCAATTTGTGCCATTAATTCCGCTTCAGCAACTAGTTTACCATTTGCGTATGCATAAGCTTGCATATGACAAATACCTCTTCGAATTGGTGTAACTAATTCTGCTTTAAAAATAAGTGTATCTCCTGGTAATACTTTTTGTTTAAACTTAACATTATCCATTTTCATAAAATAAGTCAAGTAATTTTCTGGATCTGGAACAGTACTTAATACTAAAACCCCTCCACATTGTGCCATTGCTTCTACCTGTAAAACTCCTGGCATAACTGGTGCTCCTGGAAAATGACCTACGAAAAAGTTTTCGTTCATGGTAACATTTTTCATACCTACTACATGCCTGTCTGATAATTCTATGATTCTATCAATCAATAAAAAAGGAGGTCTATGAGGAAGAATATCCATAATTTGATGGATATCCATTAATGGTTGTAAATTTAAATCGTACTGAGGTACATTATTTCTCTTTTCTGCTTTAATAATTTTTGCCAGTTTTTTTGCAAACTGCGTATTTATTAAATGACCTGGTTTATTGGCAATGATTTTACCTTTTATTTTTGTACCAACTAAAGCTAAATCGCCAATAACATCTAATAATTTATGACGAGCTGCTTCGTTTGCCCAATGTAAATTTAAATTATCTAAAATTCCGTTTGGTTTAACAGCAATATCTTCTTTCTTAAAAGCTTTTTTTAGTTTTTCCATTGTTGTTGCAGATAATTCTTTATCTACATACACAATAGCATTGTTTAAATCGCCACCTTTAATCAAATCGTTTTCTAACAACATTTCAATTTCATGTAAGAAACTAAATGTTCTTGCTGCAGAAATTTCTTGTTTAAAGTCAGATATTGTTTCTAAAGTTGCATTTTGAGTTCCTAAAATTTTAGTACCAAAATCTACCATAGTCATCACTTGGTATTCCTCAGAAGGCATTAAAATTATTTCACTACCAGAAGTTTCGTCTTTGTAAGAAATAATTTCTTTAACAACATATTCTTCAACTTCGGCATCTTGTTCTTCAATACCTGCACTTTCTAAAGCTTCAACAAAATACTTAGAAGAACCGTCCATTATAGGTGGTTCCGATGAGTTAATTTCTATTAATAGATTGTCTATTCCTAAACCAACTGCAGCTGCTAAAACATGCTCTGAAGTTTGAATTTGAACTCCGTTTTTTTCTAAATTGGTTCCTCGTTGTGTATTTACAACAAGTTCTGCTTTCGCTTCAATAATTGGTTCTCCTTCTAAATCTACTCGTTTAAAAGCAAATCCATGATTTACACCTGCTGGTTTAAAGGTTAATTTTACTTGATTACCTGTGTGTAAACCAACACCAGATAAACTAATTTCTTTTTGAATGGTTGTTTGTTT
>CAYPHE010000468.1:0-1879 GCA_964410075.1 uncultured Polaribacter sp. | reverse complement strand
AATTTACTTGAAATTGCCCAAATAAAGGAGGAATAGAAGACATAGGTTCATTAGTATCATAAGTTCTTCCTTTTGTGTAGGTAATAAAACCAGTGGTTTCCCAACAATTGGATAGCCTGCCTAGATAATTTACAGTAAATCCTGTAATATATGCTGTGTCTTTATTTTGATGTTGAGTAGCATTACCAAATTCTCCGTCGTAAAGTACTTGTTGGATAGCTCCGTTTTCGTCATAAAGAAAATCTCTCTGGATGTAATTGTCTAGCAATGTGTAGTAAAAATTACCACCTAAACGAAATTTATTATCGTTAAAATATTTTTGAATACCAATTTCTGCATTATAGGCATATTCTGGTCTAACATTAATACTAGGTAAAGTTACGTTGCCAGATTTTTCTCTAACTCTGCCAATATCATCAATATTAGGAGAACGAAAACCCGAAGACAAGACACTATTAATTTGCCATTGTTTATTTGGTCTGTATACGTAACCTATGTTTGCGGTAACTGCGGCATTATCTGTACTCACATTTTTATTGTCAAAAGTAAAAAAGGTTTCATCTATCCAGTTGGCTTCTAAATGTGTGTAGGTAAAACGAACACCAGTATTTAATGTAGACTTTTTGCTTATATTTTGTCTGTAACCACTGTAAATTGCAGTACTTGTATAATTGCTACCCCCATCTGGGTAACGTGATTGTACTTTAAAAGTATCTGAAAATCCTTCGAAATTTCCGTCTACGATATCTAAGGTTTTTCCGAAAGAATTTGATTTTACATCATTATAGGCAACCTCAAATCCGTAAGATAAAAAACGCTCATTTTTTTTTGTTAACGGAACAGAAAAATCTCCATTTATACTAAAAATATCAACTGTTTCTTCTCTGTAAGATCGTTTTAAACTATTAAACCGTCTTTGAATTCTACTTTCCTGAACATTTTGGTAAGCGGTTGTAATTGTTCCACTTTCAAGCCATTTTTTATTCGGGTTTATCAGCAACTGGGCCGACGCTAAAAAACGATTTTGAGGTCCGTAAAACCACTCTGCAAATTTTAAAGAGTTTGTATCAGTTATATCATTTAGTTCTGTTAAACGATCAAACCTTGGGATATCCGATGAAGTTGAGTATTGGAAATTTAATTTTAAGTCGGTATTTTTTGATAATGGAATAAAAAACTTTTGCAAAACATCCGTTTGGTTATAACCTGTGTTTCTTAATAAAGAAGGGTTGCTGTTTTCAGTAGGATTTTCTTGGTAATTACCATCTAAATCATTTTCTGAATAATAAAAAACTTTACCCCAATCTTTAAAACCGTGGCTTCTATTTTCTCCAGATTGTAAGTCACCAAAATCACTATAAGAAATACTAGTAAAAGATGCCCAATTTTTAAAACGAAGTTCTGCAGAAACTACTGATGTTATTTCTTGATTTGCTGAAGAGTATCTCGAAAAGAATTGACTTTTTACTTCATTTTGACTAGATATTTTTGGTGTTTTTGTATAATAGTGCACCACACCGCCTAAGGCATCTGAACCATAAACAACAGACGAAGGTCCAAAAACAACTTCTACTTTATCTAATAAATTTGGTGCAACGGTAATAGCATTTTGTAAATGTCCTTTTCTGTAAATAGCATTGTTCATTCGAACACCGTCAACAACTAGTAGCACACGGTTAGACTCCATACCTCGTAAAACAGGGCTACCGCCACCAAATTGAGATTTTTGTACTTTAACTCCAGGAATAGTCGCCAATAAATCTGCAGATGTTTGCGGAGAAACTTGTTGAATGTCCTTAGTATTTAATACAGCAATTTGTTCTGCAATACGTTTTGTTTTTTCTGCTTTTTTAAATGAAGAAATAACCACTTCATCTAA
>CAYPHE010000467.1:0-1889 GCA_964410075.1 uncultured Polaribacter sp. | reverse complement strand
AAAATATTTCCCGAAAACGTTTCCTTAAATTTCACAGTTTGAATCATTAAATAGTTAATTATTTGGGTATTTTTGTTATCCAAAATAAATCTAAGATGAAAACACTAAAAGACTTTAACTTTAAAGATAAAAAAGCATTAATAAGAGTTGATTTTAATGTGCCTTTAAATGAAAACTTCAAAGTAACAGATGCTACCAGAATACAAGCTGCAAAATCTACAATAATAGATATATTAGAAGGAGACGGAAGCTGTATTTTAATGTCTCATTTGGGTCGCCCAAAAGGTTTTCAAGATGAATTTTCTTTAAAACATATTGTTTCTGATGTTGTTGATGTAATTGGTTGTAACGTAAAATTTGTTGAAGATTGTGTTGGAGAAAAGGTAGAAGAAGCTGTTGCTAATTTAGAGAACGGAGAGATTTTATTGTTAGAAAACTTACGTTTTTACGAAGAGGAGAAAAAAGGTGATCTGGCTTTTGCAGAAAAACTATCAAAACTTGGAGACATTTACGTAAACGATGCTTTTGGTACTGCGCATAGAGCACATGCTTCTACTACAATTGTTGCTCAATTTTTTGGAGAAAATAAGTGTTTTGGAAACTTACTAGCCAAAGAAATTATAAGTATAGATAAGGTATTAAACAATTCTGAAAAACCAGTATTGGCTATTTTAGGCGGTGCGAAAGTATCTTCTAAAATTACTGTAATTGAAAATATTTTAGACAAAGTAGATCATTTAATTATTGGTGGTGGAATGAGTTTTACCTTTATAAAAGCACAAGGTGGTAAAATTGGAAATTCTATTTGCGAAGATGACAAACAAGAATTGGCTTTAGATATTTTAAAGCAAGCTGAAGCTAAAGGAGTACAAATTCATATTCCTGTAGATGTAATTGCTGCTGATGATTTTAGCAACGATGCCAATACTCAAATTTGCGATATTAACAATATTCCTGATGGTTGGGAAGGTGTTGATGCTGGTCCAAAGTCTAGAGAAATTTTTGATACGATTGTAAATCAATCTAAAACCATTTTATGGAATGGTCCTTTAGGGGTTTTTGAAATGGATGCTTTTGCTGGTGGAACCATAGCATTAGGAAACTCTATTGACAAGGCTACTAAAAACGGAGCATTTTCTTTAGTTGGTGGTGGAGATTCTGTTGCCGCTGTGAAACAATTTGGTTTTGCAGATAAAGTAAGTTATGTTTCTACTGGTGGTGGTGCTATGCTAGAAAGCTTAGAAGGAAAACCCCTTCCTGGTATTGAGGCGATATTAAAATAAAAGCCCATCCTAAACTTCCCAAAGGGAAGAAAATTAAAAACGTGATACCAATCTGAATTTATTTCAGATTCTCATATAATAAAAGACTGTCTAAAAAGATATTTAGCTGTCAAACTGAGCCTTTCGAAGTTTTTTAACTTTTTATTATCGTAAGATATTTCGACAAGCTCAATATGACAAATGAATTTTTATTTTTTTAGACAGTCTTTTTTTTAAAAGCTAATATTTTTATAAAATTTTGCTGTTTTTGGTTCAAACAATTTTTTGTACCTATTTTTATAGCTTTTTATGTTGAAAAACTTAGAGTACAGTGTTCAGAAAACAGAACCTAAGATTCAGGATTTAAACATTTCAACTTTTTAACAATTACACTTTTAAAATGAAATACACTACGTTACCAAATACAAATATTAAAGTTAGTAAAATTTGTTTAGGAACCATGACCTGGGGCAACCAAAACACTGAAGCAGATGGACACGAACAAATGGATTTTGCCTTAGAAGAAGGTGTAAACTTTTTTGATACCGCAGAGTTATATTCTGTTCCTGCAAGTCCAGAAACCTATGGAGCTACAGAAAAAATAATTGGAACTTGGTTTAAAAAAAC
>CAYPHE010000466.1:0-1898 GCA_964410075.1 uncultured Polaribacter sp. | reverse complement strand
GTAGGTCCAAAGTTCATCGGAATCGGTGGTTGCTCGTAATCTTTAATTTCACCATGTGCGCTTTCAAATTTTCTAATGTTATCTGCTAACGCTTTGGTTAATCTTTTGGCGTGTTGTGGAGTTAGTATAATTCTCGATTTTACTTTCGCCTTTGGTACACCTGGCATAATATTTATAAAATCTACAATAAATTCTGAAACAGAATGATTGATGATTGCTAAGTTAGAATATGTTCCTTCTGCTACTTCTTGATCTAATTCTATATTTATTTGCCCGTCTTTATTTTGATTTTCTTCCATAATGAAATGTTTTGTGTTTTATGTTTAATCGTTAAATGATTGTCCGTTTTATGTAATAATAATATAATTTGGCGTCATTCCGAATTTATTTCGAAATCTCATTAGATTGGTGAACAATGATTTAGATGAGAACCTGAATCTAGTTCAGGTTGACGTTACCTGTCTATTAAAAAATACAGATGATCAAAATCTTTATTTATCACTTCAAGTTCAATGTATTTAAGATAAGAAATTAAGATTGAGTATCGAAAAGACTTTTCGTTCTAATCATAAGATTTCTCGACTTCGCTTTTGCTTCGCTCGAAATGACATTAAAACAAAAAGTTGAATTAATTACTATAAAATTACAGCAACCAATCCAACTTTTAGCTTTTGAACATTAAACTTTTAACTCAAATTAAAAGCTTTGTTCTATTTCGTCTTTAGGTCCAACAATTAATTTGTCGTAAGCTCTCATACCTGTACCTGCTGGAATTTTCTTACCAACAATTACATTTTCTTTTAAGCCTTCTAAAGTATCTATCTTACCATTTACAGCAGCCTCATTCAATACTTTTGTAGTTTCCTGGAAGGAAGCAGCAGAGATGAATGATTTTGTTTGTAATGACGCTCTAGTAATACCTTGTAATACTTGCTCTGCAGTTGCAGGTCTAGCATCTCTAGCCTCTACTAAATTCTGATCATTTCTTCTCAATTTAGAGTTCTCGTCTCTTAATTGACGTGCAGAAATTATTTGTCCTGCTTTTAATACTTCAGAATCTCCAGAGTTTTCAATAACTTTCATTCCAAAAATTGCATCGTTTTCTTCTATAAAGTCATTTTTATGAATCAATTGATTTTCTAAGAATAATGTATCTCCTGAATCAATAATTTTAACTTTACTCATCATTTGACGAACAACAACCTCAATGTGCTTATCGTTAATTTTTACACCTTGTAAACGATATACTTCTTGAATTTCATTTACCAAATACTCTTGAACAGCAGATGGCCCTTTAATTCTTAAAATATCTGAAGGAGTTGTTGCTCCGTCTGATAATGGCATACCCGCTTTAATAAAGTCGTTCTCTTGAACTAAAATCTGATTAGAAAGTTTTACTAAATACTTTTTAATATCTCCAGTTTTAGACTCAACGATAATTTCTCTATTACCACGTTTTATTTTACCAAAAGCTACAACACCATCAATTTCTGAAACCACAGCTGGGTTAGAAGGGTTACGCGCTTCAAACAATTCTGTTACACGTGGTAAACCTCCTGTAATATCTCCTGCTTTTCCAGATTTTCTAGGAATTTTAACTAATGTTTTTCCACTTTCTACAGCTTCTCCATCATCTACCATTAAGTGTGCACCTACTGGTAAACTATAAGAACGTAAAGCATTACCATCTGCATCTTCTACAATTAAAGAAGCAATAATTTTCTTGTTCTTAGAATCTGTAATTACTTTTTCTTGGAAACCAGTTTGCTCATCAATCTCTACAGCATAGTTGATACCTTGCTCTAAATTATCGAACTTTACTTTTCCAGAGAATTCAGATACAATTACACCGTTAAATGGATCCCACTGTACGATTACATCTCCTTTCTTGATAGACT
>CAYPHE010000465.1:0-1911 GCA_964410075.1 uncultured Polaribacter sp. | reverse complement strand
GGCTTTGCAGCCGGAAGTGGAATTACACCGATATTATCTATTCTAAAAACGGTTTTAGAAACAGAGGAAACCTCAACTTTTACCTTAATTTACGGTAATAAATCAATTGATGATACCATTTTTTATGAAGAATTGATTTCGTTAAAGGAAAAATACCAAAATTTTAATTTAGAATTTGTTTGTAGTCAAGAGCAAAATGAAAATATGCTTTTTGGGAGAATTGATAAAGCCTATACAAACCTTTTTGTAAAGAACAGGTATAAAGAAGTTGCTTTTGATGCTGCCTATTTGTGTGGTCCAGAGGCAATGATAAATACAGTTTCTGAAACATTAGAAGATAATGGTTTTTCTAAAAATAGTATCAATTTCGAACTATTTACAGCATCAACAGAAGAAGTAAATACCAATGAAGTAAAAGAAGGTACTTCTGAAATTACTATTTTGTTAGATGACGAAGAAACTACCATTTCGATGTCGCAAACCGATAATATTTTAGCGGCTGCTTTAAGAAACGATTTAGATGCCCCTTACTCTTGCCAGGGTGGTATTTGTAGTTCTTGTATGGCAAAAGTTACCGAAGGAAAAGCAGTTATGAGTAGAAACTCTATTTTAACTGATGATGAAGTTGAAGATGGAGTGATACTAACTTGTATAGCACACCCTGTAACTCCAAAAGTTACTATAGATTGGGATGATGTTTAGGTAGATTAACTTCTATCTGTAATGTCAACGTTTAAAATCGTAATTTTGAATAATGGATTTTTACGATTTTAAAAATGCGCTCTTCATAGGTTTTTTTATGTCTTTTATGATAGGCCCTGTTTTTTTTATGCTTATTCAAACAAGTATATTAAAAGGAGCTAGAGCGGCTATTTCATTTAATTTAGGTGTTGTTTTTGGTGATTTGTGTTTTATACTAATTGCTTACTATGGTAGTAGAACTTTGTTAGAAAAAATAAAAGACGATCCTCGTCTTTTTTTTATTGGTGGTTTGGTCTTAATTATTTACGGATTAATTACTTATTTGAATAAACAAAACAAAGAAGAATCTATAAAGTCAGCAGAAATTTTAAAAGTTCCTGTAAAGAACAATTATATAAAGCTTTTTTTAAAAGGATTTTTATTAAACTTTATTAATATAGGGGTTTTGGCATTTTGGTTAGGAACAGTTTTATTGATAGGACCTTCATTAGATATGAAACAAAATGCAATTTTTTTATATTTCGCTACAATTCTTCTTGCTTACTTTTCTACAGATTTAGTAAAAATATTTTTAGCAAAACAATTAAAAAGCAAACTAACTCCTGGTGTAACTTATCGCGTAAAAAAAACAATGGGCATCATACTTATTGTTTGTGGTTTCTTTCTAATACTAAAAGGGCTTGTTCCAAACGAAAATATTGAAGAGCTTCTAAGTTTTTTTTGAATTTGAATCAAAAAAAAACAGGCTTATTTCTATTGTGTTAATACCATCGTTTTAAATAAATTAGAAAAAACAGATTTTCTTATCATCAATTAACAAATTGTTTACAGTTTGTTTTATTTTAATTAACATTTTAAATGTTAAAAAATTAACACTGAATCTTAGGGTTTTAACTTATTAGCAAAACCTCATTTTAGGTGGGGTAAAATTTAAAAATCATAGAATTACATTGATAATTTTGTTATTTTAACAAAAAGCACAGGATAGGACAGGATACTTGAATATGCTATAGTTCGTATAATTGTAGTTAGTTAATAC
Source organism: uncultured Polaribacter sp. (assembly GCA_964410075.1). GTDB lineage: Bacteria > Bacteroidota > Bacteroidia > Flavobacteriales > Flavobacteriaceae > Polaribacter. Next base: position 170 of record CAYPHE010000465.1, on the reverse strand, counting down.
TTTGTTAATATTACGAATAGTTTTTTGCTAAAAATACAAGCAAAATAATTTTATTTAAAATTAATTTTAAACATGAAACAAACTTTAAAAAAACGAAATCCATCATTAGTCTTAAAGCTATTGCTTTTTCTACTGTTCTCGGGTTTTACAACTTTCAATTCAGAAGCACA
>CAYPHE010000464.1:0-1924 GCA_964410075.1 uncultured Polaribacter sp. | reverse complement strand
GAATACTCTCTGCCTGAAGCGACTATAGGAGTGAAGTGGGAATGTGTTTGAAATGGGCTTTTGACTAAAATGGTTAGTTATTAAATCCGACCATTAACTACTTTTCATAATTAAAAAATGACAAATATTAGTATAGATTTTAATTGTAATTTTGTACTATAAAAAGTGAAAATCTAAAAAATGAAAATAACTTTTACAGTAATTCTAATATTTGTAATACCCTTTGCACAAGCACAAGAAACCATTATAATTACGGGTCAAATCATAGACCAAGAAACAAAAGAAACATTACCGTTTGTTTCTGTTTCTGTAAATAACGAAATAACAAATGAAATTGTTACTGGAACAATTACTGATGATTTTGGACGTTTTGAAATTAAAGATTTAGTAACAGGAAAATATATCGTCAATATTACCTATTTAGGATTTGAAACAGTACAACGTAAAATAGCATCTGGTGGATTAAACCCAATTTTTGACTTAGGAAAAATAGAACTAAAACCATCTGCTGAAGCTTTAGATGAAGTAATGATTGAAGCAAAACGAGCAACTGTTAATTCAGCACTTGATAAAAAAACTTTTAGTTTAGCAGATAACGTGGCGCAATCTGGTGGTTCTGTACTCGATGCTATGAAAACAATGCCAGGTGTTGCTTTTGACCAAGAAGGAAAAGTGGTCTTGCGTGGTAGTGATAAAGTGGTCGTTTTAATCGATGGCAAACAATCTAGTTTGACTGGTTTCGGGAATCAAAAAGGATTGGGCAATATTCCTGCATCTAACATAGAACGTATTGAAATCATAAACAATCCATCTGCAAAATACGATGCTAACGGTTTTGCAGGTATAGTAAATATCATTTACAAAAAGGAAAAACAAACCGGACTTAATGGTAATGTAGGCTTATCTTTTGGATTAGGGGTATTATCTAAAAGAAAAGAAGATACACCAACAGATTTAGGTAGCTATTCGGTAAACCCAAAACTAATTCCTAGTTTAAATTTGAATTACAGAACCAAAAACCTCAATTATTTTTTACAATCCGAATTCATCATCCAAGAAGCTTTACCAAACAATGAATTCACAACTAGAAACTATGATGATGGTCGCAATATCATATCGCAAGTGCCAGAAAATAGAAGACAGTTCCGTTCAATTATCACAGGTGGAATTGATTGGGAGTTAAGTGATAATGATGCGATTACCTTTTCAGGAATGATCGATAGGGAAAAACATATTGATACCTCACAAGTCGCTTTTATCAATCTCGATAATAATGTGCGAAATCGCCTTTATACTTGGAAAGAAGAAGAAGTTACGAGTTATATCAACGTTACTGCCAATTACAAACATAATTTTCCACAAGCAGGACATTCGTTATCTGCAAATGCACAATATACAAGAGGTTTAGAAGATGAAAGCTACTTTTTAAATGATAGTTCTGCGGTTCGTATCGGACGAGATATGACCAACATTAGAGCTATTGAGCATACTACTAGTCTATCCACCGATTATGCGCGTGCATTGAGTAGTGGTAAAATTGAAGCTGGTGCAAAAGTACGGTTTAGGAATTTACCTGTGAATTACAGGATAAATCGAGGAAATCAATCTATTATTTATCCAGATTTAGGCGATTTTTCAAAATGGAAAGAAAACCTCTATGCATTCTACGGAAACTATCTTTTAGAAAAAGAACGTTTTGATGTCGAAGCTGGTTTGCGAGCAGAACAAACAGATGTTTCTTATGAACTGGATCCACAAAATGCCTACTACCCAAGTAATGATAAATATGATTATTTTGAGCTATTTCCAAGCGTACGATTTACTTATAAATTGAATGATAAAAACAAATTATCATTATTCTACAACCGTCGTGTGGATAGACCAGGCGAACCAGAACTACGTGTTTTCCCAAAGTACGACGACC
>CAYPHE010000463.1:0-1928 GCA_964410075.1 uncultured Polaribacter sp. | reverse complement strand
TACATTTGAGTATCCAGCTGAGTCAGGAACTTTTTATCAAGTTTATAATGTAGTAGCTGTAGGTACTACAGATGGAAATGGAACAGGAGTTTTAGAAAGAAATAATTTAACTTCAGATGGACATAGAATGAGGCTTAAAGGTGCTAGTTTTCCTCAAAATGGTGAGTTGCATAACTTTATTGTAATTAGTAACCCTGTAAAAGATGACAATTTTGATGTCCCAAACTCATTTTCTATAATTTCCACTTCCAGTCAACCAAATCCAGATAACCCTTTAAGAAGGTTTGTCGCTACAACTAATTATGACTTTTTAAATTTTGGGGGAAATACTCCAGCAGAAAGTAGTAGACCATGGTTAGATAGTTGGGTTATTGAAGCTACAGATGGAACAGAAATTACGTTAAGTTCAAAAAATTTTAATTCAAACTCAATCTTTATCTCTAATCCGGTTAATAATAGATTGAATATAAATGGACTTACTGATAACATTAAACAGATTTCTATATATTCATTACTAGGCCAAGAAGTATTAACTAAAAAAATAGGAGGTCAATCAAGTATAAGCGTAGATGTTAGTAACTTAGTAAGTGGCGTTTATCTTGTAAAATTTAAAGGAAATAGTGGAGCATTCACTAAGAAAATAATAAAGAATTAAATCATAATAAAAATAGTTTACTAATTCTATTTCAATCATTCTATCTTAATTTGTAAGATAGAATGATTTTTTTTAGACTATAAAATCTTTATAATTCAGGATAGTACAGGATACTGTAAGAAACATATTTCTATAAATTTAGACCTTAATTAATTAAAACTATTATTTATGAAAAAAATTACTTTAAAAATTAGTGCTTTTTTATTTGTAGCACTATCGGCTTTTCAAGCTAACGCTCAAGAAATTCATACAGCAATTGTTGAAGGTACTGTGTATAACATAAGAAATGTTAAAACTAATCAATACTTAAGAGTTGCTGGTGGTGATGACAATGCAACGGCAGAAGTCTTATCTACGGTGGCTTATGATGGAACTGATGCAAATTTAAACTGGAGTTTTGTAGCGGTAGAGCATGAAGGTAATCCTTTTTGGAATGTTCAGGGTCAAGCTAGAGGAATTTTGCGTATGAAAGGAACTAAACAAGTGATTAGCACAGCTTTTCAAGGTCCTAGAGCTGATGTGGATAAAATCTGTATAGTAAATTATGATGCAGATGCAGGTGGATTTAGAATACAAAACAGAACTGCAACTCAATCTTTAACTGATCAAGTTCATGAGAATGGTAGCTTGTCAAATGTGCTTAATGCAGATGCAGCAGATAGTGAAGAAGTTTGGGCGCTTGAAGTGTCTGAAATAGTATTAAGTGCTAATAAATTTGATGCAAGTTCAGTATTTGTTTCTAACCCAGTAAATGATAAATTAACAGTTAAAGGTATTGGTTCTTCTATTACTAAATTATCTGTATACAACTTATTAGGTAGTAAAGTGTTAACAAAAAACATCACTGGAGAATCTTCAGTTAATTTAAGTGTTAGCAATTTAGTTTCTGGTATGTATATCGTAAAATTAGAAGGTGCAAACGGAGCTTTTTCAAAGAAGATTATTAAGCAATAAGCTTAAAAATATTTTTAAAATTACTAGAGATCACTCTATTCGAAAGAATAGAGTGATTTTTTTTTGAATTAGTTTTAACAATATTAGCAGGACATTGCATGATAATTTAATCTTTTATTAAAGTTACCTTTACAATAATTATAAATAAGTATGTTTATTATGAATAAAATTTCTCAAAATAAATACACAGTTTTACTACTGTTGCTTTTTATTGCTAATGTAAACTCTTTTGCACAAGTTACTCTAGAGCGTGAAGTTAAAATTACAGATATAGGACTTCATTTTGATGGAAGTAAAGTGCCAAACGGAACAGCCAATT
>CAYPHE010000462.1:0-1938 GCA_964410075.1 uncultured Polaribacter sp. | reverse complement strand
GGAGTACACGTAGTAAGTTCTCCTGCTAAAATTGGAGAAATGGTAGCTAAAGTTTTAAATTAAATTTTAAATGTCATTAAGAGCTTTAGCGATGTAATCTTTTTAAAACAATTACTTGCCAAGCTTTGTAATGACAACAATATAAATTCCTACTAGTATTTAGTGGGAATTTCTTTTTACATTTAACAACCAAATTTTAAAAAATGAAATTACTAGAAAATAAATCTGCAATAATAACGGGTGCAACAAGAGGAATTGGTAGAGGTATAGCAGTTGAATTTGCTAAACAAGGTGCTAATGTAGCATTTACTTATAGTTCTTCTGTTGAAGCTGCAAGTGCTTTAGAAGAAGAATTAAAATCTTACGGAGTAGAAGCAAAGGGGTATCAATCTAATGCAGCAGATTTTGAAGCTGCTCAGCAATTAGCAAAAGATGTAAATGCTGCTTTTGGAGCTATAGATATTTTGGTAAATAACGCAGGAATTACAAAAGATAACTTGTTAATGCGTATTTCTGAAGAAGATTTCGATAAAGTAATTGAAGTAAATTTAAAATCAGTTTTTAATTTAACCAAAGCTGTTATTCGTCCAATGATGAAACAAAGAGCGGGTTCAATTATTAACATGAGTTCTGTTGTTGGTTTAAAAGGAAATGCTGGACAAGCAAATTATGCAGCTTCTAAAGCGGGAATTATAGGTTTTTCTAAGTCTATTGCTTTAGAGTTAGGTTCTAGAAACGTAAGAAGTAACGTGGTAGCTCCTGGTTTTATAGAAACTGAAATGACTGCAAAACTAGATGAAAAAGTAGTACAGGGTTGGAGAGACGGAATTCCTTTAAAAAGAGGAGGGCAGCCAGAAGATATCGCCAATGCTTGTGTCTTTTTAGCTTCAGATATGAGTAGTTACATTACTGGACAAACATTGTCTGTAGATGGAGGAATGTTAACATAAAAATATTTTAAAATAGCATTATTTGAGACCTGTAACTATTAAGTTATGGGTTTTCTTTTTACGTAAATCTTTATATCTTCACATCAAATAAAATATAATTGCAGCTCAAAATAATTTTACTTCTACTTTTATCTTTCAGCATCAGTTTTGGACTTGCTTATTTTCAATATTTTTTTAAGGTTGATAGCCAACGCAAATATGTAAACTTACTTTTTACAATAAGAGGATTGGCTATTTTTTTACTGTTATTACTTTTAATAAATCCTACGATAAAACAAAGTGTATTAGAAAATGAAAAGCCAATAGTATCTTTGTTGATAGATGATTCTAAATCGATTCAGTATTTTGAAGATGAAAAAAATCTAACAGATTTTGTAGAACAGGTAAAAGAAAATAGTGAATTAAATAATAAATTCGATATTCAAAGTTTTGTTTTTGGTGAAGAATTAGAACTAAGAGATTCTTTGTATTTAGCAGCATCCAATACAAATATTTACAATGCATTATTGGGTGTAAATGAATTGCACAAAAATAAAATTGCTCCAATAGTTTTATTAACTGACGGAAATCAGACCATAGGTAAAGACTACGAATACTTTACATCAAAACAAACTGTTTACCCAGTTGTATTTGGAGATACAGTTGCTTATAGAGATATTGAAATAACGCAACTAAATACAAATAGATATAGTTATTTAAAAAATACTTTTCCAGTTGAAATACTATTGAATTATTCTGGTAAAGAAAGTGTGTCTTCGAGGTTGACAATTCAAACAAAAGGAAAAACTATTTACACTAAAAAAGTTTCTTTTTCTAGTAAAAAATCATCACAAAAAGTAACTGCAAATTTAGCCTCAAATACAGTTGGAAATCATTTTTATACGGTAACAATTCAGCCTATTGATAAGGAGAAAAACACCAAAAATAACATCAAAAATTTTGCTGTAGAAGTAATAGATAATCAAACAAAAGTCTTGTTGGTTTACGA
>CAYPHE010000461.1:0-1941 GCA_964410075.1 uncultured Polaribacter sp. | reverse complement strand
TAATCAGACAGTCTGGAAGTAGTGTAAAAGGAAGGCCAAGAATGAGTAAAATGGGCAATCCAAAACTTAGGAACCTATTGTTTATGTGTAGTTTTAATGCTTGTAAATATAATAGAGCTTGTAAAGATTTATTTGATAGAATAGTAGCCAAAGGAAAAAGCAAAAAACTCGCTTTAATTGCTGTTTGTAACAAACTACTAAAGCAAGCTTTCTCCATAGTTAAAAATGAAATACCTTATTGTTCTGAGTTTAGAAGTACTTTAATAATAAAATAAGCGTTTTTTTCTTGTTTTTTACCTCAGTTCTTTGTTGTGGTTAGTTAAATTTCATTGTTTACGATTTGATAAATCAGATTTACAGACGGTTTAATATCGTCATAATAATTCTTAACTGAAATATAAGTTATTCCAACATTCCTGCCGTGTGCTATCAAATGTCTGTTTGCAACAATACTGTTTATTGCATCTACTTGTTCATCAGAAATATTCGTTTTATACTTTCCCCCCCATTCACTATCGAATGAGTTCAGTAAATCAATTATATTGGTGTTTTTTAAATTAGTTATCGATTTAACCTTTTTTTGTATAAAATTTGCTAATGGATTTGTTGCCTTATTTTGAGCATAATCACTGATAATATTTCTTACACTGTTCTCAAGATAACCAGAGGTTAAGACACATAAATACTTTGCCCATTGTGCTTTCATTTCAGTTTCGTTTACTACAGAAATTTTGGCGTACAGGTTGTCAAGTTTTTGTCTATCTTTCGTAAGTGATGCCAACATTATTCAACCGTAGATAAAAATTCAGTTGTAATTTCGAGTCTCCTTGCAATATTCTTTTCGTCTGAAGTACCACCTTTTATTAAAGAAACCAATTCTTCATTTTCTAGTAGCTGATTATAAACGTGAACAAACATTTCTCTATTAGTTATTTCCCCTTGTTCTAATCTTTTTGCAACACCTACCATAATACTATCATAAAATGCCGTATTTATACCACGTTCTACACGAAAAGCCTTCTTACCTAACGTTTCATCGATTATCCTGACTGTAGGTTCAAAAACAGAGATAATTGTTTCTTCAGAATATTTCTGTAAATGACGATTATTACCCATAAAAGAATTCAAGAATCCTTTCAAAGGTTTTTCATAATTATCCGAATCAAAATACAAGGATAAAAATCTCAAGATTAGTTCTTGGTCTTTTAGTCTATTATTTGGTTTACCGTAAATATTTCTGAAGTTCTCATTTTGATTAAGTCTTACAAGAAGCTCATTGAACTCTCCAAAGAAGATACAAGCTCTTATTTCTTGAGGTTGTAGTGGCGTTCCACCAGTATTTAATCTTTCAAAAATATGATAGATACTACTTTGGTCATTTGTTGGTTCATCTTGTCTTATCACTGTTGCGTGAATAACATAATCATTAAGTGCGGTTTTAACGTTCTCATCTAAATCTTCGTAGCTTAAATTTTCAAATTGAGGTTGCACTCCCTTTAGTCTAAACTTTCTATCATTTGCAAAAACTCCATTTATAAAATACTGTATGGATTTGAGACGTTGCTGTCCATCGATTACTAATAAGTTTGATGAATCTGGGTCTTTAGATAAAAACACTCCAGGAACAGGTAATTCTAAAATTAAAGATTCAATAAATCTGGAAGCTTGATTTACTTTCCAAACGTACTGTCTTTGAAATTTTGGGATAATTATTTTTGCAGAGTTCAAACGTGAGACAATTCCATCAACTGGATAATCAGCCCCATAACTGGTGATGGCATACTTGAAGTTCAAAGGATTCAACTCTTCCTCATCTATTACAATAACTTCATCTATGTTTTCATTCAAATCGTTTTGTTCTGTCATATGTTATTTCTTTAATTAACCACAACGTTTGCGTATAAGAATAGTTGCGGGTTTGCGTGCGAGGAATTTCCGCAG
>CAYPHE010000460.1:0-1946 GCA_964410075.1 uncultured Polaribacter sp. | reverse complement strand
GTAAAGCTTTTATCTGTATTAATTTCTGTTGATGAAGAATTAACCGATTGGTTGTACACTATTTTACCAAGAGCATCAAAAATTACAATTTTTGACTTATTAATTCCACTTGTTTTTATAGTAAACTTATTTTCTGTCGGATTCGGAAATACTTTAATAGAATTATTTATACTTAAATTATCATCTGTACTTAATGTGTTTATCGATTCTACAACCCATTTACTACTATTGTTAATTACGCTTGTAACACTCATTCCACTAGCATTACCAGATAAATATCTATTACCTGTTCTAGCTTTAAATGAATATGTCTTATCAGATTCGTGGTAAACTACTGTCCAAGTTTTATCTGTATCTGAATTGGCTACATTTTTAGATGAGCTAATTAACTGACCAGCACCAGTAACTCTAATTGTACCTCTAACCTTACTATCTATATTAAAAAAACCATTTGTTGGAGACCTTAAAAATTCCCAATAGGTATCTTCTGTACCTCCTAAGTTACTAGCTACAATAGAACTACCTTGAGATTTTAAATATTTACTTGTAGCTACATTTCTTATAGTGTAAACATCTCCTGACAAATCTGTAAAATCTCTTTCATTTACGGTTATGTTTACTTCTCTTCTCTCTACCTCTCCAGAAGAACTGTAAGCAACTGCTTCTATTACGTGTGAACCTGCTGACTTAGGTATCCAATTTGTTTTAAAAGGAGCAACATTATCTGTAATAAATAAATCTCCATCTATAATAAATTCTACTCTGTCTACTAAACCGTTATCTGTAAACGCGTCTACTGAAATTTCTATATTTTTTTCAGCACCAAATTCTTGATTCTCTTCAATATCTGTAAAAGTTATATTTAAAGGTTTTGGAGCGGCATTTATGTCTAAATCTATAATTTGTAAATAAACAGGTAAAGCGTTACCCGATTTTTTCTCCATTAAATAATAATGAAGCTTCCCATTAGCAATGTGTACTCTACCATGATCGAAACTTTTACCACTTGTAGCTTCATAGACTCTTCTAAAGTTATTTGTACCTCCTTTTGCTTTTTCTATAAAAACTCTATCGTTTTTTAAACCAATAATATAAATATCGTTACCCGATGTGTAAATAGCTTCCGCTCCTGCAAACTCCGTTGTGGTTGTAAATTCTGGTTCTCCAGCTTTTTGATAGGTATGTACATGTTTCGTTACCCCATTTTCTCTATCTTCTACCCTACTAATAAAGTGAACATCACCTTGATCTGTAACAGTCCAATCAAAACCTCCAACAATATATACTTGGTTTTTTGCTGTAGTCTCCACTAAGTCTCCTGGTTCTGTTACAAAAATCTTATCCGAATCAATTAGAGGTAATCCAAAACTTTCTCCTTTAAAATTTTTCCAGTCACTTAGGCCATCTTGGTCATCTGAATATGCATAGTAAATTCCATTTTGGTACTGGTATTTATCATCATTATTTTGAGATCTACGTTGAAAACCGATTCTTATTTTTCCATTTTCATATCTAATATCTCCATAAAGACCCCAGTTATATTGCTGCCCTCTATTTCTTGCTCCTAAAATGTTAAAATCTGTAAATGAAGACCACGTTGAAGAACTTGCATTATATTTAGAGAACTTATAAGCTCCGTTGTTGTTTCCTCCTTCTCTCATATACATAAATAAATCTCCTGCGTCATTTAAAAAGAATTGTGGATAGGTTAATGCATTAAAATTTGCATAATCTTCACCTCCGTTGAGACTTAAATGTTTGTAGCCTCCTTCTGAATTTTTTACAAATTTATCTAAAGTAAATTCTTCATCAGATAAAGATGCTGCGTCTTTTGTTGAATAAGAATATCTAAAGTAATCTTTACTTAAACTTCCGTTTGAAGGTCTAGTTCTACTATATGCATGCATATCATATAATAAGTGAATTGTACCATCTAATGGACTAAC
>CAYPHE010000459.1:0-1948 GCA_964410075.1 uncultured Polaribacter sp. | reverse complement strand
CAGACGAAGCAAAGGAGGGAAGAGACGCCTTTTTAGAAAAGCGTAAACCAAATTTCCCTAAAAAATGGATACCGTAATTTAGTGGATAATAGACAATAGAAGACAGTAGACACAAAACAATAGATAGTAAAGAGTTAAAGTTTGTCGTTTCGAGTGAATTTTTGAAATTATCGAATTTAAAATGTATTTTAAATGAAGGTAGCTAGCGAAGCTAAAAAATTTGTATCGAGAAATCTCTTAAAAGGAATTAATATTAATTTAAATACTTACCATTCGAGTATAAATTCCTTCCCTTCGGGAAGGTTAGGATGGGCTTACAATGAAATCACAAATAGTTACTTTTTTAATAAAATGTCCAGATCAAAAAGGTTTGGTAGCTAAAATCACTAATTTTTTCTTTGAAAAGGGATTCAACATTATTAGTTGTCAGCAATATGTAAATTCTATTGAAAATACCTACTTTATGCGTATTCGTTTAAATGCAGACGGAACGGCAACCTCAAAAAAAGAGTTAGAAAAAAGTTTTTTATCATTAGCAGAACCTTTACAGTTTGATTGGTCTGTAAATTATGGAGGTAAAAAGCAAAACGTAGCTATTTTAGCTTCTCACACGAGTCATAATTTATATGACTTGTTAGAGCGTTATAAAGAAGGTGTTTTAGACTGTAACGTAAAGTTAGTTATAAGTAATCATAATAAATTAAAGCATGTAGCAGAAATGTTTGGTGTGCCTTTTTATCATTTACCGGTTACAAAAGAAACAAAGCGAGAGCAAGAAAATCAGATTACTGAATTGCTAGAAGATCACGAGATAGATTTGATTGTTATGGCAAGATATATGCAAATTCTATCTTCAGATTTTATTAATAAATATCCAGAAAGAATTATTAATATTCATCATTCGTTTTTACCAGCTTTTCAAGGAGCAAATCCTTATAAAAAAGCTTATGAACGAGGTGTAAAACTAATTGGAGCCACTGCGCATTATGCAACCGAAGATTTAGACGAAGGACCAATTATAGAGCAGGATGTAAAACCCGTTACTCACGAGTGTACACCAACAACTTTAAAAAGAATTGGTGCAGATATTGAAAAAATTGTGTTAGCTAATGCTGTAAAATACCATTTGCAACATCAAATTATTGTTTCCGGAAATAGAGCTGTTGTTTTTCCAGAAGCTGGAGAGTAAGAAGCCCACCCTAACCCTCCCAAAGGGAGGGAATTTAGAGTGCGAAAAAATAGTAATAGTATAACATTTTTTTCATCCAGATTGGAGTCCCTTCCCTCTGCGAAGGCTAGGATGGGCTAAGTATAATTAAGAAATACTCTTTTCCACCCAGTTAAGAGTTCCTTCCCTTCGGGAAGGCTAGGATGGGCTTTTTATGAAAATAATTTGCATTGGGCGCAATTACGCAAAACATATCGAAGAATTAGCAAACGAAAAACCAGAACATCCGGTTGTTTTTTTAAAACCTGATTCTGCAATTTTACCAAGAAAAAATCCATTTTTTATTCCTCCATTTTCTAATGATGTACATTATGAAGTAGAAGTGTTGGTTAAAATAAATAAAGTAGGAAAATATATAGAACCAAAATTTGCCTATAAATATTACGACGAAATTGGTTTAGGAATTGATTTTACAGCTAGAGACGTTCAGCAAAAATGCAAAGAAAAAGGCTTGCCTTGGGAAAAAGCAAAAGCTTTTGACGGCAGCGCTATTGTTGGAGAATTTTATCCAAAAGAAGAATTTGATTTACACAATCTAAAATTTCAACTCTATAAGAATGGAGATTTGGTACAAGATGGAAATACCAATGCAATGCTTTGGAAAATAGATGAATTGATCAGCTATGTTTCACAATATTTTACACTAAAAAAAGGAGATGTCATTTTTACTGGAACACCCGCTGGTGTTGGAAAAGTTGCTGCAAATGATGTTTTAAAAGG
>CAYPHE010000458.1:0-1959 GCA_964410075.1 uncultured Polaribacter sp. | reverse complement strand
CAACTGGTTTCTCCACGTGTTGGTTATTTTAACTTCCAATTCATTTTTTCCAAGTTGGATTTCTTTTGTAATATCAAACTGAAAAGGTGGTGCCCATTTTGTACCTACTTTTTTTCCATTACACCACAATTCTGCAATATTGGCAACTTCTCCCAAATCTATAATTGTAGATTTTCCTGTTTCTTTTACATCAAAAGTTTTGGTATAAGTTGTTGTACCTGAATAATGTTTTACAGCATCGTTTTCTAACTCCGTTAACGATTTTAATTCATCAATCTCAATAGTTTCTGGAGTATCCCATCCTTTCTCAAAAGCTAACTTCCAGTCTTTTTGTAATGATCGTTTTTTTAGTAGCACTGTTTTTTGAATTTTTTTTCCATTTTGATGAAAGATATAATCTCCAGAAGTAGACGCTGTAAACTCATCGTTATTCCAAGATAGTGCTGGATAACTATTGGTCTTATGAATTTGATACCAACCTGTTTTAGTATCTAAAATTGTAGTATCATTTAAGGTCACTTTTTCTGCAAATGGTTTTGTATCATTTTTAGAAAACACAATTATTTTACTACCATTTTTTGGTAAAGAAATCACAATATTCGTTCTATTATTTTCGCTTTTCCAAATTTTCGCTTCCTGCTGATTTCCAGTAAAAGCGTCCCAAATTTGTGGAGATGCATTCTCAATTCTAAAACTTAAAGCTACATCTACTGGGTCATCATCTTTAGAAGCCACAAAATAAATGTGAGCGTCTTTGGTTTCTCTATGAATCCAATTGATATTTAAATTTTCAGGCACAATTACATCTTTTGTAATTTTTTCTTCTATTAAAACCTCATCAAGAGTTTTACCCCAATAAACCTTCCCTTTTCCAACTTGTTTTACACCATTTTTAGTGTTTCCCCATAATTCATTAGAAATGGATTTTAATTCTTCTAAATCAGTTGTATCATCCATTAAACTTGGAGAATCTTTAGGTTTATTACCTAAAACAACTGCACCATTTAGCACTAATTCTTTTATCTTTTTTAATGTTGATAATAGTATATTTTCTGAATCTCTTAAGGTAATGATTCTATAATCTCCACTATTTTCAACGTGAATTTTACCATCTTTAACACTTAGTTTTTCTTGGAGAATTTCTTCGTTTAAATAATCGAATTTGTATCCTTTTGGAAACGCATCTAAATCAAAAGGAGGTCTATCAAAATCGTCCCCATAATAGCGTAATACATCAGCAACGAATTCTCCTTGTTGCAAAACATATTGGTTTCTAGATAAATATTCAATCCATTCAGGCATATATTTCCACCAAGTTTGCTCGCGAACTAAAGGAAAACCAATATTTCCACCAAAACTAGACCCTGGAAAAACATCTGTTTGTGGTGTGTGCGAAAAAGTGTGAAACACCAAATGATTGACACCTTTCGCAAAATTGTAATCGATTAAATATTTTACCGAAAAAGGATGTTCATTCCATTTTACACCCACTTGTGTACAAGCTTCTGCAGCCAGTTTTGGTTTGTTATATAAATGCACCGCAGACGCTGCATTGTATATTGGTTTGGCATATTCGTTTTGTGCAGATGGCGCTTTTGGATACCAAAATTCTGTCATTGGAATATCGCTAACACCATAATAACGCATTGGATCTATGGGTAAAACCTCACCTCCTGCACCTTCTGTATAAACGTCTGCTCCCATTTCGTGTGCAACTGTAGCAAAATGTTTGAAAAAGTTATCGATAAAAACATCGTCCATCGTTTGACGCAAATCTCTTAAAAACTTAGTTGTAGTTTGTTTATTTTCTACAATATAACCCATTGTAGCTGGCAAATAGGTTTTCATAGAATACCCTCTTCTCGTTTCAAATTCTTTAAACAAATCATCTGAATTCATCGTCCAAGTAGGTACGTGGCTTTCCCAACTATCAATTAACAAACCGTGTAATTTTCCATC
>CAYPHE010000457.1:0-1960 GCA_964410075.1 uncultured Polaribacter sp. | reverse complement strand
AAAATAGTAGCGTAAAAGTATTTGTAATTCCTACCAATGAAGAATTAGAAATAGCGAAGCAATCTTTTAATTTAGTCCAAAAGAGCTAACTTCTACTAAACAAAACTCAATAGGCTAAAAAATTAAAATTTAAGACATCTCTAATTTCCATAACTTTTATTATCCTCTGATTTTGTAAAACCGTTTTCAAAGTTTTACATTTGTGGGTGTTTCCGAATCAAGTTCGGAATGACAGTTTCAATGGAAACCTCGCACAAAGTGACGAGGTCTTTTTTTAATCAAAAAAACAAGAAATGGGTAGAGCATTTGAATTTAGAAAAGCAAGAAAAATGAAACGTTGGTCTGCCATGGCCAAAACCTTTACCAGAATTGGTAAAGACATTGTAATGGCAGTTAAAGAAGGAGGTCCAAATCCTGAAACAAACTCTCGTTTACGTGCTGTTATTCAAAATGCAAAGGCAGCCAATATGCCTAAAGATAATGTAGAACGTGCCATAAAAAAAGCTTCCGATAAAAATACCGAAAACTATAAAGAAGTATTATTTGAAGGATACGCTCCTCATGGAATTGCAGTTTTAATTGAAACAGCAACCAACAACAACAATAGAACTGTTGCCAATGTTAGAGCTGCTTTTAATAAATGTGATGGAAATTTAGGAACTTCTGGTTCCGTAGTTTTTATGTTTGACCATACCTGTAATTTTACCGTTAAAAAAGATAATATTTCAGATTTAGAAGAACTAGAACTAGAGTTAATCGATTTTGAAGTAGAAGAAGTTTTTGATGACGAAGAAGGTGTAATTATCTACGCTCCATTTGAACAATTTGGTGCACTACAAGGCTATTTCGAAGAAAATGATATCGAAATTATTTCTTCTGGTTTTGAAAGAATTCCTACAACTACTTCTAAACTTTCAGAAGACCAACAAGCCGATGTAGACAAGCTGTTAGAACGTTTAGAAGAAGATGACGATGTACAGAATGTTTACCATTCTATGGAAGCGTAAATTTTTTATTTGAAGCTATTTCCTGCTTTCGCTACTCGCTTCCCGATTTAAGATCGGGAGAGCTCAAACAAAAGCTCAATCAGGGCTACGATTTTCTAGTTTGTAAAAGCTAAAAGAAAGTTTACTAATTATTTAAACGCGTTAGTAATTAAAAGACACTATAAAATGGATAATTTTTACTACAAGAAATTTAAAGATAAAACAGACAAAGAGCTTAAAAACATTCTTAAAGAAAAAGAAAATTATACTTCAGAAGCCATTATTGCTTCCTATAAAATTTTAAAAGAGCGTAATTTAGTTTTAGAAGAATTTGCAGCTATAGAAAACGATATAAAAAAACTAGAATCAGTAAAAGAAAATCAAAAAGAGGCTCAAGCCAAAAACCCTGAAACAGCTAATACAAAAGATTTAGAGCTATATTCTAAAAAAACAATTTTAGGCTTTTCAATATTTTTCTCCACCATTTTTGGTGTTGTATTATTAGTATTTAATATGCAACAAGTAAATAGCCAAAAAGGAAAAAATCAAGTAATTTTTTTTGGAATTGCTTATTTCATTTTTACAATTATCATCGTACAACTATTTAAAACTAGCCCTATGCTAGGCTTACTATTTAACCTACTAGGGGCAACAATTTTAAACGAATACTTTTGGAATAAATTTATTGGCAAAGACATTGCTTTTCAAAAAAGAAATTGGCTAAAACCTGCGTTAATTTTTTTAACTATAACAGCTACTATTTTTCTATTTGCATTTTACATACTTAAATAATTTTCTGTAAAGTAAATTTATCCTCTTATTAAAATTACTTTAATCAACTGTAAAAAAATAAAAGAATTAGATATAATTTCTTTTAGAAAACGATATTTAGGAAATAAAACAATTTTTCCCGAATTCATTTCGGAATCTCAAAACAGTAATAAATAGCACATAGAAGAAAACCTAAAACTAGT
>CAYPHE010000456.1:0-1975 GCA_964410075.1 uncultured Polaribacter sp. | reverse complement strand
AATTATTTCTTTAAAAATGATTGATGTTGATGAAATTGAAGTTAAAGAGAATGCTGTTTTTGCTTATACTGGTACACAACATCATGTTGAATTGGTTGATGACTTGAATGATTTTCCTGTTTTTGAAAAAGGAAAAGAAATTCGTTATAGTTATGCAAATCCTGGAAGTAATGTAAATTTTGCTGAACAAATAAATGAATCAACATTTAGAGTAAGAACTTACGAAAAAGGAGTTGAAAATGAGACTTTAGCTTGTGGAACTGGTGTAACTGCGGTTGCCATTGCCATGCATAAAACCAATAAAACAAAAAGTAGCACCATAAATTTACCTGTTGAAGGTGGGAATTTGCAAGTGTCCTTTTCGGAAGAAAATGGAGTATATAACAATGTATTTTTAACTGGGCCTGCTCAATTGGTGTTTAGTGGAAAGGTTGAAGTGTAAACTAATGATATTAGTCTAAATATGATTACTTTTATTTAGTACTAATAATTCTTTGTGGTAATTTTCTATTCTTGCCTGAGCTGTTCCGTCTACCAATAGTATAACAATTAGCATAGCAATTGTGGTTATAGTTATTGCTCGCCAAGTCGGACTGTTTACAAAAATAATAAGTAAGGCTGCTATAATAATTAGAATTGGAATAACAGTAAAAACAATTGTCCTGTACTCTTTTAAAGTAGCTTCTGCTCTAATAATTTCAGATGCTAGAAATTCAGAGGAATTATTGCTATGAGCAATTTCAAACTCTACAACTCTAGATTTATTTGTAAAAAATAAACCGATACCTATTGTTAATAATAAAATTCCGGCTACTAAAGTAGGAATTATATATGCTCTTGCAATATCTGTTTTTCCTAATTGCCAAAAGCTAATGCTGGCTGTTATAAATAACAAAGCAAAAAGTATAAAAAAACGTGTTGAAAAAACTTCAGCTTTTGCCCACTCTACAGCTAACTTTAATAATTCCATAATTTAAACTCTTAAAATTTAAGCATCTAATCTATAAAAATATCTTAGATTAAAAAGATTAAATTATATAAACAATTAAAGTAAATTCTAAGAAAAGAAAAAGTTATTTGTTATAACTCACAGAAATCTCTTTTCTTTTTTTATCCAACTTGTAATCTTTATAAGTTTGGTTTACATCTAACATTACCACATTAATATGTTCTTCAATATCTAATAAAAATTCGTTTTTTACTTGAACTGACTTTACATTTTTAATAGACTTTGATAAAAAACAAATGGCCTTTTTATGATGACCAGTAGCTTGTATACTTAAAGTTTTAGGATGCAATTCTTTTCCGTTAAAAACCCAACTTGTAGTTTCATTTAAATATTTGGTAAAATCTTCTTTTGTTACTCTTAGTGAGCTTGTTTTGTTCAACTTTATTAAGTTCTCTTCTTCAAATTCAATTTCTAAAAAAAGTACTTCTCCCCTTTCTACCACATGAAATTTTGCGGTAACTGCATCATGAAACTCAACTGTAGAATTTATATTTAGAAAGGCGAATAATATTATTGTTAAAAACCTCATTTTACAATAATTTTTTTGATGCCTAATTTCTTATGATCTCTAACAATACTCAATAAATAGATTCCTGAACTATTAATTCCATTAAATTCTAAAACTCCTTTACCAATTTTTCTATGAATTAATTTACCGTTTGTAGCAAATAATCTAGCTTCATACTCTCCTGAATATGTAGATATTACAGAAAATTTACCATTATTAGGATTGTCATCAACATAAAAACCTAGTTGCTCTAAGTTCAATTCTAAAGCTCCAAGTGTATTACCACAACTTTCATCTACTGTAGTTGCCGGATTGTCTGTTGCAAAAGGATTGATATTTTTATCATTATCATCACAATCAAAACTACTTACAAAACCATCTCCATCGTTATCTACATCAGATAATGCAGGAGAACTACTCATAAAATCGTTGCTAAAATTTCCTTTCATACATCTAGA
>CAYPHE010000455.1:0-1975 GCA_964410075.1 uncultured Polaribacter sp. | reverse complement strand
ATCCATTTATGCCATTTTTAACAGAAGAAATTTGGCAATTTATAGCAGAAAGAACTCCAGATGAAGCTTTAATTATTGCTAAATACCCGGAACAAAAAACATTTGACACACAAATTATTACTGACTTTGATTTTGCAACAGGAGTAGTCTCAGGAATAAGAACTATCAGAAAAGAAAAAAATATTCCTTTTAAAGAAGCTATAGAGTTGTTTGTAGTAGATAATGAAAATCAATCTAAAAACTTTGACACAATTATTCAAAAGTTAACCAATACATCTTTAGTAAATTATGTCTCTGAAAAAGTAGATGGAGCATCTTTTAGAGTAAAATCTAACGAATACTTTGTACCTATTTCTGCAGCAAATATTGATGTAGAAGCAGAAACAAAGAAATTAAATGCAGAATTAAAAAGGGCAGAAGGTTTCTTGTTTGGTATTCAAAAGAAATTATCTAATGAACGTTTCGTTTCAAATGCTCCAGAAAAAGTTATCGAATTAGAACGCAAAAAAGAAAGCGATACTTTAGCTAAAATAGAAACGATTAAATCTAGTTTGGCTAGTTTACTATAAACTGAAAAAGGCTGTCTGAAAAGTAATAAATTTGTCATTTTGAGCGAATCGAAGTGAAGTCTAAGAATCTATTATATTAAAATTTAATAATTTAGATTTCTACACAAATTTTAAAGTTGCAGCGTAAAAATCTCTTTTCAGACAGCCTTTTTTTTGGATGATGTTTTATTCTAAAATAGTGTTACGTTAAACTCCAAAAATATAGATACGAAACACAAAAATAATGCTCTTCAAAATATAAAAACTTTAAAATCATTTGATTTACCATGTGAAAAGTCATTATCAAATATGTATATAAATCAGTTTTTTAATTGATTTATTTAATGATTTTACATGTTTTTTTAAATTAAATGTGTTTTTGTTAAATTTTATAGTTTTTTGATGAGTAAAATTCAATTGCGAAAAATAAAATTATACTTCAAAATTTTAATAAATTTTTAAAAAAAAATCTTTCATTTCGTGATTTGCTAAAAGTAATAGTGTAATTAAGATAATTAAGTATTAATACGTAGATTTAAGCAGAATCAACACTAAAAATTAATACTAGTATGAAAGCTAAAACAATTGAATTAGTTCAAGAAACCTTTGAAAAAGTAGTTCCAATATCAGACAAAGCAGCTGAAATTTTTTACGGAAAATTGTTTGAAAAAGATCCTTCATTAAAACCTATGTTTAAAGGAGATATGAAAGATCAGGGAAAGAAATTAATGAGTATGATTGGAACAGCAGTAAATGGATTAAATAATCTAGATGCTCTTGTTCCTGCTGTACAAAATTTAGGAAAAGGTCATGCGGGTTATGGAGTAGAAGACAAACATTATGATACTGTAGGAGCTGCACTTTTAGAAACGTTAGATGCAGGTTTGGGAGAAGCTTTTACGCCAGAAGTAAAAAAAGCTTGGACAGAGGTTTATACAGTTTTAGCAACAACAATGAAAGATGCAGCAAATTCTTTACCTAAAGAAGAAGGTTTAACAGAAAGAAAAAAACGATTGGTGCAATCTTCTTTTACAAAAGTAGCTCCAATTGCAGATAAAGCTGCTGAAATTTTCTACAATAAGTTATTTGAAATGGATCCAGCACTAAAACCTTTATTTAAAGGAGATATTAAAGAACAAGGTGCTAAATTAATGAGTATGATTGCAACAGCAGTAAATGGATTAGATAATTTAGATAGTATTGTGCCTGCTGTTCAAAATTTAGGGAAAAATCATGTGAAATATGGAGTAGAAGAAAGTCATTACGATACTGTAGGAGGAGCACTTTTATATACTTTGGAAACTGGTTTGGGAGATGATTTTACTCCAGATGTTAAAGATGCGTGGACAGAAGTTTACAATACACTAGCTACTGTAATGAAAGATGCAGCGAAAACTGTTGCTAAGCCAGAACCTGTATCGGCAGAA
>CAYPHE010000454.1:0-1985 GCA_964410075.1 uncultured Polaribacter sp. | reverse complement strand
TTAGAGAAAATAAACTGAATAATAAAAGTAGAAAGCTCTACGAGATTAAAATTCCTATTAATTAAAGGAAATTCTAAAATTTAAAAAAATAAACTGCCATGAATACCTACAAAAAACAAATTTTAGATAATATTTGTTATACAGAACTTGTCTATGGTAGAATAAATAAAAAACTAAATATTAAACTCTCAAACAGTAAAATTGAAAAGTTAATTTATTATATTATTACTGAAACAGACGATTTAGAATTTAAAAAAATTGGAAAAAATATTTATGTATCAAACAATAAAAAAAATATTCGCTTAACAGTAAATTCTTATACAAATAGAATAATTACTGTAGATAAATTAGATAAAAATAGAAGCACTAACACAATATGTTAGTATTGTTACATATATTTTTTTAAAAATTAAAAACTTACCTCAGACATTATTTTTTTTGCCTTATAAAAATCGTTTACAATTTCTTCCATAACTTCAGATACAGGTTGAATCTTACCAATTACACTAGCAATTTGTCCTATTTCTAATTCGCCATTATCCATATCTCCTTCAAAAACACCTTTTTTTATTCTAGCTCTACCTAAATGTTTTTGTAGCTCATCTTTAGATGCCTTTTTACTATACAACTCCTCTATTTCTTTATAGAATTTATTTTTTATCAAGCGAACAGCACCAATTTCTTTTAAGGTTAACATAGTATCTCCATCTTCAACAGCTACAATTTCATCTTTGAAATTTTTATGAGCCGAAGATTCTATAGTAGCTGCAAATCTACTCCCTATCTGAACTCCATCTGCACCTAAAGCCATGGCAGCAAACATCCCTTGTCCGGTTGCTATTCCACCTGCAGCCAATAAAGGAATTTGAATTTTTTCTTTTATAGTGGGCACTAATGCGAAAGTGGTTGTTTCATTTAAACCATTATGTCCTCCCGCTTCAAAACCTTCGCAAACGATAGCGTCTACCCCAGCATTTTGAGCTTTTAAAGCAAATTTTACAGAACTTACTACGTGAACAACTATAATTCCTTTAGATTTTAAAAAGTCTGTCCAAATTTTAGGATTACCTGCCGAAGTAAAAACAATCTCCACGTTTTCTTCAACAAGAATATCCATAATTTTTTCAATATTAGGATATAACAGAGGCACATTTACCCCGAAAGGTTTATCTGTAGCTTTTTTACATTTAATAATGTGTTCTCGTAAAACTTCTGGATACATAGAACCAGCTCCTAATAAACCTAAACCGCCTGAGTTAGAAACTGCCGAGGCTAATTTCCAACCAGAAACCCAAACCATTCCTCCTTGAACTATAGGGTACTTGATATTAAATAGTGAAGTAATTCTATTTTTCATTCTAAATTAAAACGTTTCTAAAGCTTTATTATAAGCACTTTCAAAACTCATCGGTTTTATGTTTGTATTTACTTTTTTTGAAGTAAAATAACTTAATAATTTTTCTGTTGGCATGTTTCCCGTTAGTTCATCTTTTGCCATAGGACAACCACCGTATCCTTTTATTGCTCCATCAAAACGCAAACAGCCCGCTTTAAAAGCGGCATCTACTTTTTCGAACCATTTGTTTGGTGTGGTATGCAAATGTGCGCCAAATTCAATTTTAGGGTATTGCGGAATTAAATTCGAAAACAGATAAGCGATCGTTTCTGGTGTAGAAGATCCAACTGTATCTGAAAGTGATAAGATTTCTACTCCCATTTTAGACAATTTCTCTGTCCAATTCGCCACAATATCAACATTCCATGGATCTCCGTATGGGTTACCAAATCCCATCGATAAATAAGCGACAACTTGCTTATTATTTTTGTTTGCTAAATTTAAAATCTCCTCAAGAGTAATAATAGATTCTGCAATTGTTTTATGGGTATTTCTCATTTGAAAAATTTCAGAAATAGAAAAAGGAAAACCCAAATAATCTATTTCTTCAAACTGAATAGCATCTAAAGCACCTCTTTTATTGGCAACA
>CAYPHE010000453.1:0-1994 GCA_964410075.1 uncultured Polaribacter sp. | reverse complement strand
TTAGATATAAATATGCCTGCTACATCTGGAATAGAAATGTAAAATATATTAGAAACGAAAAAGAATCTGAAACTCCAATAATGATTCTTTCTGGAAATACAGACGATAATATTATAGCACAAGCTTTTGATTTGGGAGCAAATGATTATATGAAAAAGCCGTTAAGCTTAAGTGAGGTTTGCGCTAGAACTAAAAGATTAATTGGGGTGCCAAATCAAATGGGCTCCAAAAAAGATTTTCAAGATGTATTAATACAAAAAAGATGTGTTGGGGTTGTAATACCTTGTTATAATGAAGAAGAGCGTTTGTTAAGCGCAGCATTTACATCTTTTATAAAGAAAAATTCTGGTTACCATTTGTGTTTTGTAAATGATGGTAGCAAAGACAATACGCTACAAGTGTTAAACGAATTAAGAAAAGGTAGAGAAGATTTTATAACGGTGTATGATTGTGAACAGAATGGAGGAAAAGCTGAAGCAGTTCGATTAGGAATGTTACACATGGCTAAAAAACAAGACTTGGATTATATTGGTTTTTTAGATGCAGATTTATCTACAGATTTAGCAGATTTTGATGCTTTGGTAAGTACTATAGAAAGTACAGATTATAAAATTGTAAGTGGCTCTAGAATCAGTAGAATGGGAGCAAATATTACGAAAGAATCGGCAAGAAAAATAATTAGCCTTTCCATTAATTATATTATTAGAAAAATACTTTCTATGGATTTTAAAGACACGCAATGTGGTGCTAAAATTTTTCATAAAGATGTTATAGAAACTTCGTTTAAAGACAAGTTTGTAACGCAGTGGATTTTTGATGTAGAAATTTTTAAAAGAATTACGCTAAAATACGGTTTAGCAAATGCTAAAAAAATGCTTTGCGAACAACCTTTAAAAAGATGGATTCATGCAGATGGTTCTAAACTTTCTATGAAAGATTCAGTTAAAATAATTGGACAACTAGGGCAAATAGCTATTCACTATAGAGCGAATAAAAAAAGTAAAAAAAATGCTACCACTAATTTTTCTAATGAAATGTTTTTTCCTCTAGAAAAAAACCTAGAAGTATAATGAAAAAAGGACTAATTATAGTTTTCGGTAAAGACGATATAGACTTTGATAACACCATTATTTTTAATGTGTTACATAAACAAAAAGTAACCATTTGTTTGGTGAATAATGGGAATTACAATAAAGTACAACAATTACTAAGTTCTTTAAAAGAAGTTTCTAATTCAAATGTATTTACATTAAGTTTAAAAAAAGAGAAATCTTTATTGTCAGCTGTAAAAGCAGGGGTAAGGAGCTTGGTAAATAAAGATGATTTTGAAACTATTATTTATACAGCACCCAAAGATATCAATCATAAAAATTACAACACTAAATTTATAGAAGCGTTTAGCAATAATTTTCATAAAAGAAAAGACAAAAGAGTTTTGTTACGAACTTTGTATGCAATAGACGAGGTAAAAAATAAAATAAAAGGGGTTAATTCACTATTTCATTTGTAGTTAGAACTCTAAAACAGTTTTCTGTTCCAATGAACTCGGAAGCCCCCAATTCTTCTGTCCAAGTGCCTTCTAGGATATTCTTAGTAAGGCACTTATAATTTACTTTTCCTTTGTAAATAATGTCATTTTCTCCTTCGTAATAAAAGTGTATGGTTAATAAATTATCTTTAAAAAAGCCAGTCCCAAATTGTTCTTGAGTGTTGTTGATAATCCATTTTGCATTAATTGAATTATTGTCTCGTAAACTCAAATAAAGTATACCTTTATAGGTGTTTCCAGTATCATCTTGGTTTGTACCCATAATTTGATATTTGCCAATTAAATCTTCAATTTGCATTTGTATTGCTTTAAAACAAAAGTAATTTATTCCAAAAGAAAATGGTTAAAAACGTTTCCCAATTCCTATTCCTATAGACCAGGTTCCAAAATTTTGAGATCTATAATCATAGAAAATGGTTGGTGCAACATCCCAATGATTTCCAAA
>CAYPHE010000452.1:0-2010 GCA_964410075.1 uncultured Polaribacter sp. | reverse complement strand
AACACACCGGTTTTTGGTACCGACATTCAAGGTTCGAGTCCTTGTAGGCCAACTTAAAACGACTGTTAATCAATTGATTAATAGTCGTTTTTTATTGTGATTATCTTTGGTTTACAATGGTTTTAGTATTCTTATTCTTTTTAAAAGTTGTAAATATTAGCTTAATGTACTATGAGCTTGTTGTTTATATTTAAATCATTTCTATTTTTTACTTATTTTTAAGCATGAAAATATAATAGATAGCTAAAATTATGAAAGTTAAAACAGAAATTGAATTAAAGGATTTACTTCAGATTATATTATTAATAATAGGGGGTGTTTTGACATATTCTATGGTGGATTGTGTAGCAACTAAAAACGATACAATCCGAACTAAGCAATTACTTCTTAAAGAAATACCAGCGTTGTATCCAAACCTACAAACAAACTATACAAATCAATTTAGTAAAAATAAGGATACCTTATATGTAAAAGTTTATTTAAAAAACTTTGGTCAATTTCCAGTATTTATTCCATCTCCAAATCTTTACTTATTACATAAAACAGACACAATATGGGGGTATAAAGCACCTAATTTATTTTCTACTTTTGGTAGTTTAAATCCTCAACAAGAAAGAAAAATCGAATACTTTTTTTTAGGATATTCAAAAAATAAAATCCCGGATTCAATAAGGATGATTTATCCTGTAAATTTAGATAACAAAATTGTTGAAGTATATTCAGAAGTTTTAAAAGAAAATTTAAATTCTATAAATAGTCATAGTATTAATTGGATAACAAACAAGGAGTTTAATTATTACGAGGCAGTCTATGGTTATGGAGATAATGATATTTGGGAGGATTTTTTTGAAAACCCAAGGTGATTTAGGACTTTATTGTTTGAAAAATAAGCTATTTGTTATTGTAAAAAACACAATATCATTTTATAGTTCTAAAAGTATTGATAATAATGATTTACTAAAAAAGGTAGTTATTGTATTTCTGGGAATTTTTACATGTGCACTGGGGTTTAAAAGTGTTGATTTAAATTTTTAGTTTTTAAAATTGAATTTTTCATTTAGGTGAAAATCAAAAGAAATCGAGAAATCTTTATATTTTTAATTTTCTACTGCTAAAATAAACTAGAGCCCAATAATGAATAAGTAGTACAATCAACCAAAGAAAATTGAGCAACTTCAAACAAACCCAAGGGTATCAAATCATCCAGAATTGGATGCAAGAAAAAGGACACGTGCCTTTTAGCTTTCAGTCGCAAACTTGGGAGCGTTACCATAATGCCTATAGCGGAATGGTAGTTGCACCGACGGGTTTTGGGAAAACATTCTCAGTGTTTTTGGCCGTGGTTATCGATTATTTGAACAACCCAAAAAAATATAAAAAGGGATTAAAGTTGATATGGATTAGTCCCTTACGATCTTTAGCAAAAGATTTGGCAAAAGCAATGAATCAAGCTGTGGAAGAGATCGGTTTAGATTGGGAAGTTGCCGTTAGAAACGGAGATACGCCAACCAATATCCGCAGAAAACAAGAGCGTTTAATGCCAGATGTTTTGTTAACCACTCCTGAGACTTTACATCTATTATTTTCCCAGAAGAAAAACTCCCGTTGGTTTAAAAATACAAACTGTATTGCTGTAGATGAATGGCACGAACTGTTGGGTTCTAAACGAGGAGTAATTACAGAATTGGCAATTGCAAGAATAAGACACTTATCGCCAAAATTAAGAATTTGGGGAATTACCGCTACCATTGGTAATTTAGAAGAAGCTAAAAATGTTTTAATGCCTTATCAGGGATTAAAAACAACCATGATAAAAGCCAAAGAGAAAAAGAAAATAGACATTGTTTCTGTATTGCCAGATGAAGTAGAAGAACTCTCTTGGGCTGGTCATTTAGGTAAAAAAATGAGTCATAAAATCATTCCGATTATTTATGAACATAATACCACGCTTATTTTTACAAATACCAGAAATCAAAGTGAGTTATGGTACCAAATTATTATTGAAGAGGC
>CAYPHE010000451.1:0-2020 GCA_964410075.1 uncultured Polaribacter sp. | reverse complement strand
CGTAAAACATTTTCATAAAAAGCATCAGCTTTTGGATCAGAAGGATCCATTTTTCCGTAACCAATTTTATATTGCTCTAGTGCTTTTTTATTTTGCTTTCCAGTTTCGTAAAACATACCGATGTAATAATTTCCTAAAGGAGAAGAAGGAAACAAGTTTAAAATCATTTTTCCAAATTCCATTAATTGGTCTCCGTTGTCTTTTTCTATAATGATACTTTCAATAGCATAAATATCTCGCTCTCTAATACCAAGACTACCTCCGAATAAAAATTCAATTTCTAAGTACTTGTTTTCTAGGTAGCTAATAGCATCAATAGGAGAGAGGTCTTTAATTTTGGTTTCAAACTCTTCTTTTGAAATGGCAGAATAAATTTCAAAAATTTTAGTAAGTGCTCTAGGTATGGCTTCACTTATAGCGGAAATATTGCTATCTGTTTCTAAAGAGTCATTTATAATATTAAGGTTTTCAATTTGAAAAAGCTTTAAAAAATCTTGTAATACTGTAATTTTTTGTTGCTTTTTATCCGAAAAAGAGGACGAATTGTTGGTGTATAAATAAAAGGAATTATCCTCTTTATCTAGTTTTTTTAAACGGTATTCAGCAAATTCTCTATTTACAAAATCAGAAAACGTTGGGTTTATACAAACATAAGAATTGATAAAAGGTTCTTTTTCACCTAAAAAATGAGAAACAATGTTAGCCGAAGTTCCTTCTCCTATTAAAGAAATAAATGGAGATGTTCTATAGTTAGATTCAATTTCAAAAATTAATTCGTCTCTAATAAATTTGTAAAATGCAGAATTTTCTAAAGTTAATTTTCCTGTGTTTTTATTAAAATAGGTGTCTTGCGCTCTTGTTTCTGCCATGGTAATGCCTACTACAATTTGCTGAGGCGCTTTGTCTTTTTTTGCAAATAAAACAGAATTACCAATGTATAAATCAAATAAATACTCTGCATCTAAGACAATTGCTAAAGGATAATTCTTTTCAGTTTCAACCTCGTAACCTTCTGGTAAATAAATTCTTATATCTCTTGTGTCTTGTAAAAATTCCGATGTTATTGTTTTATTGATAGTTACCTGAGAAATCCCTGAAAAATAAAAAAAGAGACTGATAGATACAGCAAGTTTTCTAATCATTATAATATGTTTATTTTTGTGTTCTTTGATTTGATTTTAGAACGTCCAAAATACAAAAATATGATACAACCCGAGTGGAAAATTGCTAAAGAATACGAAGATATTACGTATAAGAAAAGCAATGGAGTTGCTAGAATTGCCTTTAACAGACCAAACGTAAGAAATGCGTTTCGCCCAAAAACAACTGCAGAGTTATATGATGCATTTTATGATGCTAATGAAGATGTAAATATTGGAGTAGTTTTGCTGTCTGCAGAAGGACCTAGTACCAAAGATGGTATATATTCTTTTTGTTCAGGTGGAGACCAAAAGGCGAGAGGTCATCAAGGTTATGTAGGAGAAGATGGTTATCATAGGTTAAATATTTTAGAAGTTCAACGTTTGATTCGTTTTATGCCGAAAGCAGTAATTGCTGTTGTGCCAGGTTGGGCAGTTGGGGGCGGACATAGTTTACATGTTGTTTGCGATTTGACTTTAGCTAGTAAAGAAAATGCCATTTTTAAACAAACAGATGCGGATGTAACTTCTTTTGATGGTGGTTATGGTTCAGCCTATTTAGCAAAAATGGTTGGACAAAAAAAAGCTCGTGAAATATTTTTCTTAGGTAGAAATTATTCAGCTCAAGAAGCGTATGAAATGGGTATGGTAAATGCTGTAATTCCGCATGCAGAGTTAGAAGATACAGCTTACGAATGGGCACAGGAAATTCTAGCAAAAAGTCCAACCTCAATAAAAATGTTAAAGTTTGCAATGAACTTAACAGATGATGGTATGGTTGGGCAACAAGTTTTTGCAGGAGAAGCAACCCGTTTGGCTTATATGACAGACGAAGCAAAGGAGGGAAGAGACGCCTTTTTAGAAAAGCGTAAACCAAATTT
>CAYPHE010000450.1:0-2025 GCA_964410075.1 uncultured Polaribacter sp. | reverse complement strand
AAAACAGGAGAACTAATTCATTTTAAAAACGGAAAGAAAACCTCAATTTCTGGCATGCCAGAAGTTATTTTACGTGGTCAAGGAGGTTTAATGGATATTGAATTACACCCAGATTTTAAGCAGAATAACTACATTTATTTTACATATGCTTCTTCTAAAGGAGTAGAAAAAGGAGCCAATACAACGTTAATGAGAGCTATTTTTAAAGACGGTGTTTTATCAGATCAAAAAGTATTGTACAAAGCATATCCTAACAGTAGAAAAGGACAACATTTTGGTTCTAGAATAGCTTTTGATTCAGAAAATCATATTTATTTTTCTATTGGAGATAGAGGTAATAGAGATGTAAATCCGCAAGACATTACTAGAGATTGTGGTAAAATATATAGATTAAATGATGATGGTACAATTCCAAAAGACAATCCTTTTGTAGGAGTTGAAAACGCAAAAGAAGCTATTTTTTGTTATGGAAACAGAAATCCTCAAGGTATGGAAACGAATCCATTTACGGGAGAAATTTGGGCTCATGAACATGGCCCAAAAGGTGGAGACGAAATAAATATCATTCAGAAAGGAAAAAATTATGGATGGCCAGTAATTAGTTACGGAATCAATTATTCTGGCACCAAGTTTACAGAGATAACAGAAAAAGAAGGTATGGAGCAACCTTTACACTACTGGGATCCATCAATTGCACCTAGTGGAATGGCATTCGTAAATTCAAATTTGTATCCATCTTGGAAAGGAAACTTGTTGATAGGTTCTTTAAAATTTAAATACATAGCTAATTGCTATTTAGAAAACGGAAAAGTAGTTAAAGAAGAAAAAATAGTAGAAGATTTAGGCAGAGTAAGGTCTATCGAACAAGGTAACGATGGGTATATGTATGCTGGAATAGAAGGTTTAGGAATTGTAAAAATTGTACCAAATTAAAATGAAGATTGTTAGTTTATTAATTGCTATAAATTTCTTTTTTTTATCTACAAATGATAAAAAAGAAGTCTATAAAACTGTAGAGCAAGATACCGAGTTGCAACAAAGTATTAAAAGGGGTAAAAGTATTTATACGGACATGTGTGTTACTTGTCACTTACCAAATGGAAAAGGAGTCCCTAAAGTTTATCCTCCACTGGCAAAATCTGATTATTTAATGGAAAAAAGAGAAGCCAGTATTAAAGCAGTAAAATATGGTCTTAGAGGTAAAATAGTGGTTAACGGTGTCGAATATAAAGGTATTATGTCTAATTTAGGTTTGTATGAAGACGAAGTTGCAGATGTAATGAACTATGTTACTAATTCTTGGGGAAATAAAAACCCAAAAATGATAACAGAAAAAGAGGTAGAAAAAATTAAGAAGTAATCTTTGTTATTTCCTTACATGAAATGTATCAAATTTTGTTATTAACAAATTGGTAGAATTCATAAACAACTTATCTAAAAGTTAATCAAAAAAAATACATTTGCAGTCTAAAATTGATAGAAGAGTTATGTCAGAAAATATAGAAAGAATAAAGTGTTTAATAATTGGTTCTGGACCCGCAGGTTATACTGCTGCAATTTATGCTGCAAGAGCAGATATGAAGCCAGTAATGTATACTGGTATGCAAATGGGGGGTCAGTTAACAACTACAACAGAAGTTGATAACTTTCCTGGCTACCCAAATGGTACAGATGGACCTAAAATGATGGAAGACTTAAAAAATCAAGCAGAACGTTTTGGAACAGATGTTCGTTTTGGTTTGGCTACAAGTGTTGAATTAAGTACAGAAGTAGGAGGTATTCATAAAATTGTTGTTGATGAAAGTAAACATATTGAAGCAGAAACTGTAATTATTTCTACTGGAGCTACTGCAAAATATTTAGGTTTAGAAAGTGAACAACGTTTAATCGGTGGAGGTGTTTCTGCTTGTGCTACTTGTGATGGGTTTTTTTATAAAGGACAAGAGGTTGTTGTGGTTGGTGCAGGAGACACTGCAGCAGAAGAAGCAACTTATTTAGCTAATATTTGTAGTAAAGTTACTATGT
>CAYPHE010000449.1:0-2050 GCA_964410075.1 uncultured Polaribacter sp. | reverse complement strand
GGAAACTTTAGAAACAATAAAAGTTTCCAAAGTTTTAATGTTTTTTTAACGTTTTGTTAAATAAGAGAGTTTTGTTTGCATTATTTTTACATAAAATTTAAAAGTTTGGATATACAGCACTACCAAAAACATTTTCTTGAGTTTTTAGCTTCTAAAAATTGGAAAAGAGAACCTATAAATTTATACGAACCTGTAGATTATATTTTAAAATTAGGAGGCAAAAGAATGCGTCCAATTTTAACCTTAATGGCAGCAGATATTTTTTCTGGTGAATATAAAAAAGCAATGCCCGCAGCATTAGCGGTTGAGGTTTTTCATAATTTTACTTTGGTTCATGACGATATTATGGATGATGCTCCTTTACGAAGAGGAAAAAAGACAGTTCATGAAAAATGGGATATAAATACTGGAATTCTTTCTGGTGATGCCATGCTGATTTTAGCTTATCAATTTTTTGAAAATTACAAACCGAAAACGTTTCAACAACTAGCCCAACTATTTAGTAAAACAGCTTTAGAAGTTTGTGATGGGCAACAATTAGATGTAGATTTTGAAACTAGAAATGATGTAACTATACCAGAGTATATTCATATGATTCGTTTGAAAACTTCTGTTTTAGTAGCCGCAGCTTTACAAATGGGTGCTATTGTTGCAGAAACTTCAGAAGAAAATCAGAAATTAATTTACGATTTTGGTTTAAACTTAGGTTTGGCTTTTCAGTTACAAGACGATTATTTAGACACTTTCGGAGACCCAGAAACCTTTGGAAAACAAGTTGGGGGAGATATTATAGAAAATAAAAAAACGTTTTTATACTTAAAATGTTTAGAATGTGCAGACGTAGAAGATCAGAAAAAGTTGGCATTTTTCTATAATCAAAATATTAAAGACAAAGAGTATAAAGTAACGGAGGTAACTCGAATTTTTGAGCGTTGTGATATTCCTCTTTTAATTACAAAAGAAATCGAAACATATACCAAGAAAGCTTTTGCTACACTTTCTGAGATGAATATTGATGAAAAGAGTAAAACAGGGCTGAAAAATTTTGGACTTTGGTTGATGAAAAGAACAGTGTAATTTTTTCAAAAATTTACTTGTAAAATACTTTAAATAAGTTGTACATTTGCAGGCACAATTGTAGGTCCTATAGCTCAGTTGGTTAGAGCACCTGACTCATAATCAGGTGGTCCATGGTTCGAGTCCATGTGGGACCACTTTTACAATTACAAACCTCAAGCATTTTTGTTTGAGGTTTTTTTATTTTTACATAAAAGATTCAATCTTATTACAATGAAATATAAAGCGGTAATTTTTGACTTAGACGGTACTTTAGTAAACTCAATAAAAGATATAGCAGATGCTATGAACGCTGTTTTAATTGAAAAAAAATATAACACGTATTCGTATGAAGTTTATAAAACCTTTGTAGGTAGCGGGTTAAAAAAATTGGTTAAAAGAGCACTTCCTTTTGATGTTCCTTCGGAAGAAGAAGTAAATGAATGTTTAACCCAAATGCTTGAAGTTTACAGTAAAAACTGTATAAATAAGACAGTACCATACGAAGGAGTACTAGATTTGTTGGAAGAGTTAAAAAAACAAGATATAAAGATTAGTATTCTTTCTAATAAAGAAGATACATTAACTAAAAAAGTAGCAGCAGCGTTATTGCCTAATTCGATTTCTCCTGTTTTGGGATTAAAAGAAGAAGCACTTAAAAAACCAAACCCAAAAGTTGCATTACAAATTTCTGAAGAGATAGGAATAAACCCAGAAGAAACTATTTATGTGGGCGATTCTGATGTAGATATGCAACTAGCAAAGAATGCAGGATTTTTACCAGTTGGTGTTTCTTGGGGATTTAGATCTAAAGAAGAATTGATTGAGAATGGGGCAACTACAGTATTAAATATACCTGCAGATTTATTACAATTACTGTAAACTACACGTAATTCTTTATGAACGACTATTTTAAATCTATTATTTTAAAAGCAACTGATGCTACTTCTCTTAAAGAAAAAGAGACCATACAAAGTTTATGGAGTGGTTATGG
>CAYPHE010000448.1:0-2050 GCA_964410075.1 uncultured Polaribacter sp. | reverse complement strand
AGAAGATTTTGAAAGAGAAATTACTAAAACTCAAATAGAAATTCGTGAAGAAACTTTACGAAATATCAGTTGGGAATTGCATGATAATATTGGGCAACTATTAACACTTGCAAAAATTCAATTGCAAGCTACTACATTAGAAAACATTAACGATGTTAAAGAAACACTTTCTAAAGGTTTAGTAGAAGTAAGATCTCTTTCTAAATTGATAAATCCAGAAAGTATTAAAAAGATTCAATTAAAAGAAGCTTTACAGCTAGAAATAGACCGTTTTAATCGTTTAAAATTTATTAAAGCTTCTTTAGAAGTTAAAGGGAAAGAACGCAAAATTAAAAGCGAAACTAGTATTATTATTTTTAGAATGTTGCAAGAATTCTTTTCTAACACAATAAAACACTCAAAAGCCAAAAGTTTAAATGTATCTTTAAATTTCACAGAAAAACTACTTGAAATTATTGCAAAAGACAATGGTGTTGGATTTTCTATAAAAGATACAAAGTTTAGTGGCATTGGACTAGAAAACATTAAAAATAGAGCAAAAATGATTAATGCCTCAGCAGCATTTTCTTCTGAAATAAACGGCGGTACAACCCTTAAAATAATATATAAATTATGACAATTTATTCTGTAGTAATCGTAGATGATCATACCTTACTTTCTCATGCAATAGGAGAAATGGTTAATAATTTTCAAAAATTTAAAGTACTATATACTTGTAAAAATGGTCAAGAATTGGTCGATAAGTTCTCAGAATCACCAAAATTTGTTCCAGATATTGTATTAATGGATATTAATATGCCAATTATGAATGGTATAGAAACTACGGAATGGGTAACAAAAAACCATCCCTCTGTTAGCGTTATGGGTCTATCTGTAGACGATGTTGATGAAACCATTATTAAAATGTTAAAGGCTGGTGCAGTAGGTTATCTATTAAAAGATTCTGACAAGTCTGTTTTAGAAAATGGACTTCTAGAAATAGTAAAAAATGGATATTTTCATACAAAAAACATTACCAATTTGTTATTGCGTTTTTCTTATGGTGGAGAAGAAATTAAAAAAATAAAACTGAGTAACAAACAAACCGAATTTATACAACTTGCATGCTCTGAACTTACCTATAAAGAAATTGCAGAAGAAATGTGTGTAAGTCCAAAAACCGTAGATGGTTATAGAGATGTTGTTTTTTCTAAAATTGGTGTAAAAAATAGAATTGGTTTGGTAATGTATGCAATTAAAAATAAGATTTACACTCTATAAAATTGTCGTAAATTTGCAGTATGCAAGAGACAAATAGGCAAAAAAAAATAGCTACGGTTCTACAGAAAGATTTAGTTGACGTTCTTCAAAAATCTGCGCAAAGCGGAATGAAAGGAGTTATTATTTCTGTATCTAAAGTAAATGTTACTCCAGATTTAGGTGTTGCAAAGGTTTACTTAAGTATTTTCCCTTCAGATAAAAGGGCAGAACTTGTAAAAGGTGTGCAATCGAATACTGCATTAATTCGCCATGAAATGGCAGCAAGAACGCGAAACCAACTAAGAAGAATGCCAGAATTGCTGTTTTTTGGAGATGATACTTTAGATTATATTGAAAAAATAGATTCGTCTTTAGATGGAAAAGATGAAAATCCAATTCAGAATCCTGAAATTCTTCCAAGACGTAAGAAGAAATAAAACCTAAATTTGAATTTTTCTTATTACATAGCTAAACGATATTTGTTTTCCAAAACAAGTAACAATGCTATAAATATTATAACCATTATTGCTTCTTTTGGAGTAATTATAGGCTCTTTAGCTCTATTCGTGGTTTTGTCTGGATTATCTGGTTTAAGAACATTTAGTTATAATTTGCTAGAAGTATCAGACCCTGATTTAAAAATTACTGCTCAAAAAGGAAAATCGTTTGTTATTACCGAAGATTTTTTAAAGTCTATAAATACTACTAAAAACATAGACGAGTATACTGCTGTTATTGAAGAGCGTGTTTTTTTACAATACAGTAACAAAAACGAAATTGCTTATATAAAAGGAGTTGAATCAAATTACAC
>CAYPHE010000447.1:0-2065 GCA_964410075.1 uncultured Polaribacter sp. | reverse complement strand
GTTGATGCGGACGGGCAAACGTTGGGTCGTCTAGCTTCTAAAGTAGCTAAGCTAATTAGAGGTAAATACAAACCAAATTATACTCCTCACGTAGATTGTGGAGATAATGTAATTGTAATCAACGCAGAAAAAATTAACCTTACAGGAAAAAAGTGGACGGACAAATCTTACATTCGTCATACAGGCTATCCAGGAGGGCAAAGATCGTTAACTGCAACAGAAATGTTCGATAAAGATCCTACGAGATTAATCGAAAAAGCAGTAAAAGGAATGTTACCTAAAAATAAATTAGGTAGTGCTTTATACAGAAACTTGTATGTTTATGCTGGTGCAGAACACAAACAAGAAGGTCAAAAACCAAAAGCTATTAACCTTAACGATATCAAATAATGGATACAGTACACAAAATAGGAAGAAGAAAAACAGCTGTTGCTCGTATTTATCTTTCAGAAGGTAGTGGTAACATTACTGTAAATAAAAAAGATTTTAAAAGCTACTTTACAACAGGTACGCTTCAATATAAAGTTCAACAACCATTAATGTTAACAGAAAACTTAACTTCTTACGATATTAAAGTTAATGTTTACGGTGGTGGTGTAACTGGTCAAGCTGAAGCAATTCGTTTGGCAATTACCAGAGCTTTAGTTTCAATAAACGAAGAACATAGAGGAGTTTTAAAGCCAGAAGGTTTATTAACTCGTGATCCTAGAATGGTTGAACGTAAGAAATTCGGTCAGAAGAAAGCACGTAAGAAATTCCAGTTCTCTAAAAGATAATATTATTAGGTTGATGGTTTATGGTTGTTGGTTTACAGTTTTAAAATACTTAATCAAAAACCATAAACTAAAAACCACAAACTAAAAAGTTTAGTATCTAAACAATTAAGATTTCTAAAAAGAGCTACTTAATTGTTGATGTAAAACAGAAAGTAAACACATTTAAAAATGGCAAACGTAAACATTCAAGAATTATTAGAAAGTGGAGTACACTTTGGACACTTAACCAGAAAATGGAATCCAAACATGGCTCCTTATATTTATACAGAACGTAATGGTGTTCACATCATCGATTTGTATAAAACTGCAGCTAAAATAGAAGAGACTTCAGAAGCATTAAAGAAAATTGCTAACTCTGGTCGTAAAATTTTATTTGTAGCTACAAAAAAACAAGCAAAAGATATTGTTGCTGAAAAAGCTAAAGCAGTAAACATGCCTTACATTACAGAAAGATGGCCAGGTGGTATGTTAACTAACTTTGTTACTATTAGAAAAGCTGTAAAGAAAATGGCTTCTATTGATAGAATGAAGACTGATGGTTCTTTTGATGCACTATCTAAAAGAGAAAAATTACAAATTAACCGTCAACGTGAAAAATTAGAAAAGAATTTAGGTTCTATTTCTGATATGACTCGTTTACCAGGTGCATTATTTGTTATCGACATTAAAAAAGAACACATTGCTGTTGCTGAAGCGCAAAAATTAAACATTCCAATTTTTGCAATGGTAGATACAAACTCTGACCCAAGACAAGTAGATTTTGTAATTCCTGCAAATGATGATGCTTCTAAATCTATTGATAAAGTATTAGGTTTTGTAACTGATGCTATCGCAGAAGGATTATCTGACAGAAAAGCAGATAAGGATAAAGCAAAAGAGGTTAAAGAAGTAAAAGAAGCTCCAAAGGCTGAAGCTACTGAAGAAGCTGCTGTTGCAACTGAAGAAAAAAAATAATTTTAATACAACAATTTAGAAACGAAAGTTTCTTTAAAATAGATTAAAAAAATGGCAAAAATTAGTGCTGCTGATGTAAAAAAGCTAAGAGAAGCTACTGGTGCTGGAATGATGGACTGTAAAAAAGCCCTTGTTGAAGCAGAAGGAGATTTTGATAAAGCAATTGACGTTTTACGTAAAAAAGGTCAGAAAATTGCTGCAAAAAGAGCTGACAGAGAATCTACTGAAGGTGTTGCAGTAACAAGAATTAATGACGATAAAACTCAAGGAGTTGCTATTGTATTGGCTTGTGAAACTGACTTTGTTGGTAAAAACGAAAAGTTTGTTGCTTTAGG
>CAYPHE010000446.1:0-2069 GCA_964410075.1 uncultured Polaribacter sp. | reverse complement strand
CATTCTAACTGTGTACCATTTCTAATATCAATTCCTGTAGGACAAACAACCACACATTGGTGGCAATCTATACAATCTCCTTTTCCTACTTCAGCTCTATTTTCGTTCTTTTTAAACTTAGCACGCCCCTTTTTACCTTCTCCTCTTACATAATCGTAAGCAACATTTATAGTTTTATTATCTAATAAAACGCCTTGTAATCTCCCATAAGGACAAGCAATAATACATACTTGCTCTCTAAACCAAGCAAACACAAAATAAAAAACCCCTGTAAAAATTAGCAATGCAATTAATGTACTAAAATGGTCTAAAGGATTACCAGTTATGTAATTGATTACCTGATCTCCTCCAATTAAGTAGGCTAAAAAAACATTAGCTATAAAAAACGAAATGATAAAAAAGCTAATCCATTTTAAAACTCGTTTTCTAATCTTTTCTGCATTCCATGGTTGTTTTTTTAAACGGATTTGTTTCCCTCTATCCCCTTCAATCCAATATTCAATTTTTCTAAATACCATTTCCATAAAAATGGTTTGCGGACAAATCCATCCACAGAAAATTCTACCAAAAATTACAGTAAACAGAATTACAAAAACCACTCCTACAATCATAGAAATAACTAACAAATGAAAGTCTTGTGGCCAAAAAGGAAATCCGAAAATATTGAACTTTCGTTCTAAAACGTTAAAGAGTAAAAACTGATTGCCATTTATTTTTACAAATGGTGAAGCAAATAAAAAAACTAATAAAAAGTAACTTACATAGCTTCTATATTTGTAATATTTACCACTAGGTTTTTTAGGAAAAACCCAAGAACGTTTGCCTTCCTCATTAACGGTAGCAATACTATCTCTAAAATGTTCGTTCTTGAGTTCTTCCATTACTAACTAAATTCTTCCTATTTTATAAATTAAACTTTAATAATGTCATTTTGAGCGAAATGAAATGAAGTCGAAAAATCTTTTTAAAATATAGATTTCTCCACAAGGTCGAAATGACATTGTTAATCTAATAACTTTACTTCAACTTATTCTTCTTTCCAAATTTCTCCCTGTGGTTCTTTTGGTTTTGCTGGTGTAGTGCCTTGTAAAGAAATTACATAACTAGCTACTTTGGCTATATCTGCAGATTTTAAGGTTTTGTTCCAAGCAATCATTCCTTTACCATCTCTGCCTCCATTTGAAACTGTAGTGAATACATTTTTAATTCCACCTCCTAAAATCCAATATTCGTCGGTTAAGTTTGGTCCTATCGATCCTCCTCCATCAGCTAAGTGGCAAGAAGCACAGTTTAAATTAAAAACAGCCTTTCCTCTTTTTAAATCTGCTGGATCTGTTAATAGTGCTACAGTTTCTGCAGTAATTAAATCTGGTGCGGTAGCTTTATATTTATCTACTTCTAGTTGTGCTTGTGCAACTGCTTTTTCATATTCTACAATTTGAGAATCGCCATCTAATACATGATAACGAATCAAATACACGACTCCAAATAACATAGTAGCGTAGAATAAATATACCCACCAAGGTGGAAGCGAATTGTCTAACTCTTTTATTCCATCATAATTGTGGTCTAGAATAATTTCTTCCTCCTCTTCAATAGCTTTGGCTCTAGTAAACTTTACCATTATTCTTTTTAACCAAAGATTAGAGTCTTCTGGTGTAACTCCGTCTTTTTCGTTTTGTAATTCTGTGGCTTTTTTAATTGCTAAAAAGCTTACATATTCTTTTAATACAATAACTCCAACAAAACCAATTAATGCTAACCAAACTAACGGATTTTCATAAAAGTCGAACGGATTTTGATAAGATATAAATGATTTTGCAAGTGCTATAAACGTAACAATTACAAAAATTACATATACTGTAGATTGAAACTTGTTTTTCATTTTTAGTTGATTTTATTATCTAATGGTAAATTACTTACCTTACTGATATACTCTTTTTTAGCAGTAAACACCCACCAAAATAAGACTACAAAAAAGGTAAAGAAGATGATTAACGAGATCATTGGATAGATTTCTATTCCAGTAATACTTTCCATATGGTTTTTTACAAACTTTAACATGACTA
>CAYPHE010000445.1:0-2079 GCA_964410075.1 uncultured Polaribacter sp. | reverse complement strand
TGATTATAGTATTAACAGGAGTTTTTATGATACCTTTTTCTGGAATGACATTTTTAATGTTACCACATGCAATTTATATGTTGTTTGAAAAAAAACTGAAATCAAAAATTAAAAATTAAGATACAACCTAAATTAAAATCAATTTTGTTTTTTTTTGAAAAGTATTTCTCATAGAAATACTTGTAACATGATTGGGTACAAATAAAAGAGGCGATTTTGGTTAATCTCATATAAAAAGTATTGTTAATTTTTGTCTACTTTAAAAACTTTATTTGTAGGTAATTATTTATTAAATTAGTTTCTCTAAACTAGTTAAAAAACACATAACAGTTGCGTTGCCTAAAAGCAAAAATTTAAAAATGAAAAATCTACTAACTCTTTTTAATGCTATTTTACCAATATCAAAAAATGAAGAAATTTTAATAAAAGAACATATAAGTTATGGAGAATTTTTAAAAAAAGATTGTTACAATAAAGAAGGTGAAACCTGTAATAAACTAGGTTTTGTTAAAAGTGGAATTTTTAAAGTCTCAAGTTATAAGGAGAATGGAGACGAGTTTATTAAGTATTTTGTAACCAAAGGGCATTTTTTAATTGATTTAAATAGTTTTTTTTACAATACTCCCTCTTCAGAAAACATCTCAGCGCTTTCTAATAGTGAAGTTCTTACTATTTCGCGTTCTTCATTTAACATACTAGAAAAAGAAGTTACTAATTTTTCTAAAATTATTAACGAATTAAAACAAAGAGCTTTATTGGAAAAATTTTCAATAAAAAATGAAATGCTTGTAGATGATGCTTTTACTAGATATGTAAAGTTTACCCAAAGATATCCTGAAATAAATCAGCATATTTCCCAAAGAAATATAGCATTACACCTAGGTATTTCTGAATATACTTTAAGTAGAATTAGAGCTAAAAAAGAATTTCTTGCCATATAGCAAACTTTTCTACAATTGAGCAATCTACATTTGCTGTATTATTAAATTACAAATATGTAGATATGAATAAATTAGAAAACAAAATAGTTTTAGTTACTGGAGCATCAAAAGGTATAGGTGCTGAAATTGCTAAAAGCATGGCAAAAGAAGGAGCAAAAGTTATTGTTAATTACAATACAGATAAAGTTAGTGCCGAAAAAGTTGTATCTGAAATAAAAAAGTTAGGAGGTAAAGCAATACCCATAAAAGCAGATATAACAAAAAAGGAAAATGTTGAAATTCTATTTAATAAATCAGAAGAAATATTTGGAAAAATTACCACCTTAGTAAATAATGCTGGAGTTTATAAATTTGAACCTGTAGAAATAGTTTCAGAAAAGGAGTTTTATAACCATTTTAGCACCAATGTTCTAAGTGTTTTCTTATTGACTCAAGAAGCTATAAAACATTTTGATAAAAAAGGAGGAAGTATTATAAATATCAGTTCAATTGCTACAGTTAAAGCAACCCCAATGACTTCTCTTTATTCTGCTACTAAAGCAGCATTAGATTCAATTACTAATGTATTATCTAAAGAACTTGGTCCTAAAAATATTAGAATAAACTCTATACTACCAGGACCAACCGAAACTGAAGGGAACCAAATGAATAATGATATGAAAACACTTGTTACATCTAATACACCTTTAAATAAAATGGGGAACAAGATTGATATCGCTGACTTAGCTGTTTTTTTAGCCTCTAAAAATGCTTCATTTATTACAGGTCAAAAAATTGGAGTTTCTGGTGGATTCGAATAATTTTTTTTTAAATAATCAGATACTGCACATAAAAATGATCGTTAAGAAATTTTAGTACCAAAAATGATTTATATAACACAATTAATATATATTATAGAAGGACAAGAGGATATTTTTCATCAATTTGAGGAAATAGCAATACCCATAATTCTAAAATATAATGGCCGACTTACATTGCGAATTAGACCAGAAAAAAAATCTGTAATCGAAAATGCTATTGATATTCCCTATGAAATTCATTTAGTTGAATTTAATACGCAAGAAGATTTTGACAATTTCAAAAAAGACGAGAAGAGGAAAAAATTCCTACATATGAAAGAAAAGTCTATCAAATCTAC
>CAYPHE010000444.1:0-2084 GCA_964410075.1 uncultured Polaribacter sp. | reverse complement strand
TTACAATTTCTTCGTCTAACAAAGTAGTGTCTTTTACAATTGGTTCTTTTCGTAAACCAAAAAACAAACGCGATTCATTTTCTGAAAACTGCACTTCTGCATCACTAGAAACCAAAAGTTTTGTAGCATTTTTTTTAGATTTTACCAGCTCTTTCGCTTGTTTTGCTTTTCCGCTCCAAGCAAATAAACTAGGGGTTTTAATTAATGCTTTTGTGGTATCTGCATCTACCACAAAGGCAATTTTACTCCCTGATGGAGAAATGCTTAATTGAGGATAATTTGTTTTGGAATGATTTTGATACAACTGAGATTTGGTTTTATCCTCTACATCATAATGGTATACTCCTGCAGTGGTAGCCTCTTTTCCTGAAGTTGTAAATGTGATGTGTTTTGCTTTTTCTGCTATTTTGTAATTGGTAACAAATGGTAGTGTATCTGAAACAGTTGTTTCTAAGTTTCTAATTACCAAATGATAACCGTTCTTCTTAGAAACTTTTTTCATCTTCTTTTTAACCGATTTCGCAGTATCTTTCTTTTTATTCTTCACTTCTCCTAACGTATAGCTTACAATTCCAGACCATTTTTCTGGAGTTTTATAAGATTTTACATTCGGAATTTTCACTATTTTTTTTGATGCAATATGAAAGAGAATCAAAGTGTCTTTTGGAAACTTTTTCGCTTTTATTTTTTTGCGTTTCATCTCTTTTATAGAGTCTTTCCAAGCATTTACAGAAAAAACCACATATTTAGAATCGTGAGTAAAACTTGCTTTTTTACTTCTAGGGTAAGAAAGTAAAGTGTTTCCTTTTGTATCTACAACGTGAAGCGTTTTATCTTTATCTTCAATTTCAGATTCGTACAATACATAGTCGCCTGAATTAGAAATTTGTGGTTTTACAATTCTATTCCATAAACCTTTGTCTTCATGTTGCATTACTTTTTTCTGGGCGGTTAGCGTTATTGCAAAACAGCACAGTAAAAGTGTAGTAAGTATTTTCATCATTGTTAGTTTTAATTTTTATAACCACGTCCAGGAGTATATGGTGCTCCCAATTGGATCAATTTCTTTTCTAAAGCTTTCATTTTTACATTATAAATGTTTTCCATATTCGCTTTAATGGTTGTAATTTCTTCTTTTGCAATTTCATAACTATCTCTATGTGTTTTTGTTGGTGTTGCAGTAGAATATTTTTGCTCGTAACCAATGGCACCTAAACGACTTGCTGGTGGTAAAGGTTGATCGATATCTAATCGTCTTTTTACGGGATCTCCATACAAATCTAACTGCAACTGTTTTAATTGCTTTTCAATAGCTGTTACTTCTTCTAAAACAGTTTCTAAAGGTTGTTCGGCTTTTCTAATGGCTACTTTTATATAACGTATTTTGTTATTGGCATCAGACATTAAGTTACTGGTAATACTCATATCTGCTTGTAGTTTTGCTAAAGATTTTTGAAAAGCTACTTTTTCAGCTCTATCTTCAGCTGGCATTTCTACATTTTGTAAAGCTTTTACTTCAAAAGAAATTGGTTCTGTTAAAGTACTTAGTTTGCCATCCTTTAACAATCCCATAGTTACCGTATATGATCCTGGAGCAACCAATGTTCCGTCTGTATTGCCTCTAAACGGATTGTAAAAGCTAGGTTTGTTTAGATTGATCGGATTTTGAGAAGTATAACGTAAATTCCAATGGAAACGTTGTACTCCCTTTTTAACTGGCTGAAACTCCTTTTTAACAACTTTATCAGAAGCATCTTTAATGGTAAATACCAACTCTTCTTTTTGTTGATCTCCTTCTGCTTTTAACGCATCATAAGTCGGATAAGGTGTATCTGAACCTTCTTTAATCAATCCTTTTTCCTTTTTTTGTCTTTTTGCTTTTAATGAAGTAAAATCAGTATTGTAATAGTAAGTTATTAGAGCCTCTGGACCTAAATTTTTAGCAGTGTAGAAATTATCTCCCTGAAAAGATTTTCCTGGTAATCCAAGAGGACTGCTTTTTTCCCACATTAAAGCAGTTCTTATCGGGTAAATTGTAGCGGTTTCTTTAGGTATTTCGTTTTTAATTGCTCTAATAGATGAAT
>CAYPHE010000443.1:0-2100 GCA_964410075.1 uncultured Polaribacter sp. | reverse complement strand
TTGGTATAATTTTCTGTTACAAAATTATCTTCTTTAGTGCTTTTTGTTTTTGAGTTGTCGCAAGCAAAAACTAGAAAGGTGCTTACAAATAAAAGCACAATGTATTTTTTCATAAGGATTTGAATTAATTGTGCTAAAATTACAAAACAATGGTTTTTCACTAAAAATTAGCGTGTTAAAAATTAACTAAGTTATTTAAAGCTTTTAGTTTACAAACAGGTTTAGCCCTGATTGAAACGGCATCCTCTGAACTTGTTTCAGAGATATAGTGGAAAGCAGGAAATAGCTTCTTAAAAACAAATTTATTTCCCTTATTTTTGCAAATATGCAGGAGACTAAAAATTTACAGTTAACAGATTGGTTGCCAACAACAAACAAAGAGGTAAAAATTCGTGGGTGGGAAGAACTAGATGTCATTTTATTTAGTGGAGATGCCTATGTAGATCATCCTTCTTTTGGACCAGCTGTAATTGGAAGAATTTTAGAAAGTTACGGTTTGCGAGTGGCTATTGTACCACAACCAAGTGTAAACGATAACCTACAAGATTTTACGAAGTTAGGCAAACCAAGATTGTTTTTTGCAGCTACTGGAGGTTGTATGGATCCAATGGTTTCTAATTATACCGCAAGTAAAAAAAGGAGGGACAAAGATGCGTATACACCCAATGGTGATAAAGGGTTTAGACCCGATTATGCAACGTCTGTCTATTCTAAAATTTTAAAAGAAAAGTTTCCAGATGTGCCTGTTTTAATTGGAGGGATTGAAGCATCTTTAAGACGTGTAACTCATTATGATTATTGGAGTGACAAATTATTACCAACTATTTTAGAGACTTCTAAAGCAGATATGTTGGTGTATGGAATGGGCGAACAACCTTTGCGAGAAATTGTAGAATTACTGCAAAAAGGCGTTCCGTTTTCCAGTTTACGAAACATAAAACAGACTGCGGTTTTAGTAAATCCGAAAGAAGAAAAAATACCCGTAGTTAAAAACTGGGAAGATGTAGAGATTAATTCTCACGAAGCCTGCTTGAAGGATAAAAAAACGTTTGCTTCTAATTTTAAAGTAATTGAGCAAGAATCGAACAAGTTACAAGCAAGACGAATTTTTCAGAAAGTAGGAGATAAGCTGTTGATGATTAATCCACCTTTTCCAACGATGACAGAAGCTGAAATAGATGCTTCTTTTGATTTGCCTTATACACGTTTGCCTCACCCAAAATACAACAAAAGAGGACCAATACCTGCTTTTGAAATGATTAAGTTTTCTATAAACATTCACAGAGGATGTTTTGGTGGTTGTAGCTTTTGTACAATTTCTGCACACCAAGGAAAATTTATTGCGAGTAGAAGTCAAGAATCTGTATTGAAAGAAGTTGATAAAGTAGCAAATATGCCTGATTTTAAAGGCTATTTATCTGATATTGGTGGGCCTTCGGCCAATATGTATAAGATGAAAGGTAAAGTGCAAGAAATTTGCGACAAATGTGTAGCACCTTCTTGTATATCGCCCGTTATTTGTTCTAATTTAGATACTTCTCATAAACCGTTAACGCAGTTGTATCAGGCGGTTGATAGTCATCCGAAAATAAAGAAATCGTTTATTGGAAGTGGAATAAGACATGATATGTTAGTTCCTGAATTTAATAAAAATGCAGATGCTAAAGAATTAGATGATTATACCGAAGAAGTAATGACAAAACATGTTTCTGGACGATTAAAAGTGGCTCCAGAACATACTTCTGATCCTGTTTTAAAGTTGATGCGTAAACCTTCGTTTACGTATTTTCATAAGTTTAAAGATCGTTTTGATAAGATAAATATTAAGAAACGATTGAATTTACAATTGATACCCTACTTTATTTCTAGTCACCCAGCCAGTGAAGTAGAAGATATGGCCAACTTAGCAGCAGAGACTAAAGACATGGGCTTTCAGTTGGAACAAGTGCAAGGTTTTACACCCACACCAATGACGGTTGCAACAGTTATTTATTATTCAGGATATCACCCGTATACGTTGCAACCTACTAAAACGCCTAAAACCAAAAAAGAAAAGGAAGACCAACACAAGTTTTTCTTCTGGTACAAAAAAGAAAACAG
>CAYPHE010000442.1:0-2109 GCA_964410075.1 uncultured Polaribacter sp. | reverse complement strand
AAAAGCGATGGAACAGGTTTACAATAAAAACCTCTGGGGGACAAATAACACTAAATTTTATTCAGGAGAAGGTTCTCATGCTTTAGAACAAGTTATTCCTTATGTTACTATAGTAAAAGCTTTTTTAGAGTCATTTGATAATAGTCTTAGTGTTTGCGATTTAGGTTGTGGCGATTTTAATATTGGTAAACAACTTGTTTCATACACCAAAAAGTACATTGGGGTTGATATCGTTAAAGATTTGATTGCATACAATATTCAGAATTTTAAAGCAGAAAATTTAGAATTTTGTTGTTTAGACATTGCAAAAGACAATTTACCCAAAGCTGATTGTGCTATTTTACGTCAAGTCTTACAACATCTGTCTAACAAAGAGATTAGCGCAATTTTAGAGAATTTACACCAATACAAATACATTATTCTTACAGAACACCTACCAGAAGGAGATTTTGAAGCCAATA
Organism: uncultured Polaribacter sp.; assembly: GCA_964410075.1. Classification (GTDB taxonomy): domain Bacteria; phylum Bacteroidota; class Bacteroidia; order Flavobacteriales; family Flavobacteriaceae; genus Polaribacter. The sequence goes on along the minus strand of CAYPHE010000442.1, from coordinate 1,648 downwards.
AAGATATTATTTCTGGACAAGGTATCCGATTAAAAAAGAAAAGCGGCATACATATTTTAAAAGCCCCTTTTAATTTTAAAGTAAAAAGGCAAACGGAATTGTTAACCATACCCAACAAACAATTTGGTGGAGTAGTGGTTACTTGGTTGTTCGAATTATAGTAGCACTAAAAAACTTCTGTTATATTCGTAAAACTAAATTTACGATTCATAAAAATCTACAAAGCATGTCAAATTCAGCAAAAAACAATACTACAGCAATCGGAATTATTGCGGGTTTATTTTTCATTTTTGGTTTTGTTACTTGGATAAATGGGGCACTAATTCCGTTTATGAAAACCATTAACGAATTGACAGACGCACAATCGTATTTGGTGGCTTCTGCATCTTACATTTCTTTTGTGTTAATGGCTTTGCCTGCTTCTTATATTTTAAACAAAATAGGGTATAAAAAAGGCATGTCTTTAGGATTGATAATTATGGGAATTGGGGCTTTGGTTTTTATTCCTGCTGCAGAAGCAAGAACTTATTGGGTATTCTTAACCGGAATTTTTATTCAAGGGTTAGGAATGACGATTTTACAAACAGCGTCTAATCCATACATTACTATTTTAGGTCCCATAGAAAGTGGGGCAAAGCGTATTGCTATTATGGGTATTGCCAATAAAATAGCAGGTGCTTTAGGTTCGTTAATTTTTGGTGCATTATTATCGTCGGGTATAGATGAAACAAAAGAAAAACTAAAAGGAGCTTCTTTAGACGAAAAGGAAATCCTTTTAGATACTATGGCAGATAGTGTTTTTATGCCTTACATCATCATGGCTTTGCTTCTTTTTTTATTAGGTATTTTAATACGAAAAGCCCCTTTACCTCATGTAGAAGCAGAAGAACAAGAAAATCAAGCTACAGGAGAAACTACTAAAACCAACATTTTTCAATTCCCGAATTTGTGGTTTGGAGTTGTAGCACTATTCGTTTATGTAGGTGCTGAAGTAATTGCAGGAGATACGATTATCGCTTATGGAATTTCTCTTGGTTTTACTGGTGAAGAGGCCAAATACTTTACTACTTATACACTATTAGCTATGGTAGCCACTTATTTACTTGGAGTAATTTTAATTCCGAAATATGTTACTCAAAAAACAGCTTTAGTGGTAAGTGCAATTTTAGGGATTGTTTTTAGTATTTGTATTTTAACAACAAAAGGTTTTACTTCTATAGTATTTGTAGCAGCTTTAGGTGTAGCAAATGCTTTAGTCTGGCCTGCAATTTGGCCATTAACGCTAGAAGGTTTGGGTAAGTTTACCAAAACAGCATCTGCATTATTAATTATGGCAATTGCTGGTGGTGCAGTTATTCCTCCTTTGTATGGGCGAATTGTAGATGCTAATAAACACGAATTGATAACGAGTGGAATTAATGAAGCAGAAGCGTTAGCAGTGGCTTCAACGCATAGCTATTGGATTTTGATACCATGTTACGTTATTATTTTATTTTTTGCCATTTGGGGGCATAAAATGAAGAGTTGGAGTAGATAAAAATGTAACTTTCTTCTAAATATTTCTTCAAAAGAAAAAGCGACATACATATGCCGCTTTAGATGTTTTCACAACGGAATAATCCTTATTGTGAATTGATTTCAAATTGTA
>CAYPHE010000441.1:0-2131 GCA_964410075.1 uncultured Polaribacter sp. | reverse complement strand
GATGGTTGATGGTTGATGGTTGATGGTTGATGGTTGATGGTTGATGGTTGATGGTTGATAAAAAAAGTATGCTTTCTTATTTTCAATTTTGAGAAACTTCAACCTTTTTATTCATTATATATACACATCTAAAAAAGCGGTTTACTTAATTACAGTACTACAGCCTGCAAACAAGTTGTGTTAGGGATTGCAGTGGCATCCTTTTTTATACATTTACTTATTACATCATATAAAAGGGACTACATAACTTACAAAATTTAGCTTCTAAATAAGCTCAGAAGTATAAAAAAGATATAACGAAAAGCCCGACCTTTAGGGAACACCCAAAAAAATCGTCATATATACATATATATATTGTAGGGAAATTTGAATTCTAATATCTTTGTCGCCTTAAAACAGGAAATCATCTTATGATCAATATTACACTTCCTGATGGAAGCATAAAAGCGTTTGAAAAAAACAGCACTCCTTTTGATGTGGCTAGAAGCATTAGTGAAGGTTTAGCAAGAAATATAATTTCTGCAAGTTTTAATGAAAAAACTGTTGAAACCACTACTCCACTTACCGAAGACGGAAGTTTAGTTTTATATACATTTAATGATGCTAACGGAAAAAAAGCGTTTTGGCACTCTTCTGCCCATGTTTTGGCGGAAGCCATTTTATCTTTTTACCCTGATGCTAAACTAACGATTGGTCCTGCTATAGAAAATGGGTTCTATTATGATATTGATTTAGGTGAAGAAACTATTTCTGATAAAGATTTTAAAAAACTAGAAGACAAATTTCTAGAAATTGCTCGTGGAAAACATGAATTTTCTATGAGAGAAGTTTCTAAGTCTGATGCTCTTGAATTATATAAAAACGAAAATAACCCATATAAAGTTGAGTTGATAGAGAACTTAACTGATGGAGATATTACATTTTGCGACCATAGTTCTTTTACAGATTTATGTAGAGGGGGCCACATTCCTAATACTGGCATTATTAAAGCCGTAAAGATTATGAATGTAGCTGGGGCTTATTGGAGAGGAGACGAAAAAAACAATCAGTTGACTCGTGTTTATGGTATTTCTTTTCCGAAGCAAAAAATGCTGAAAGAATATTTAGAATTACTTGAAGAGGCTAAAAAACGAGACCATAGAAAATTAGGAAAAGAATTAGAATTATTTACTTTTTCGCAAAGAGTTGGTGCTGGTTTACCTTTATGGTTACCAAAAGGTGCAGCCTTAAGACAACGATTGGAGGATTTTTTAAAAAGAGCTTTAAAAGTGGGTGGATACGAAATGGTAGTTACCCCGCATATTGGACAGAAAGAGCTTTATGAAACCTCTGGGCATTACGAAAAGTACGGAGAAGACAGTTTTCAGCCAATAAAAACTCCAAAAATGGATGAAGAGTTTTTATTAAAGCCTATGAACTGCCCTCACCATTGTGAGATATACAAGTTCAAACCTTTTTCATATAAAGACTTACCAAAACGTTATGCAGAATTTGGAACGGTTTATCGTTATGAGCAAAGTGGTGAGTTACACGGAATGACTCGTGTGCGTTCTTTTACTCAAGATGATGCACATATCTTTTGCACACCAGATCAATTAAAAGATGAATTTAAAGAAACCATAGATTTAGTACTATACGTGTTTAAATCACTTGGTTTTGATGATTTTACTGCTCAAATTTCGCTGAGAGATCCTGAAAACCCTGATAAATACATAGGTAAAGACGAAAACTGGGAGAAAGCTGAAGCTGCTATTATTGAAGCTGCAGCAGAAAAAGGATTGGATACTGTTGTAGAAACTGGTGAAGCTGCTTTTTATGGCCCTAAACTAGACTTTATGGTTAAAGATGCTTTAGGAAGAAGTTGGCAATTAGGAACTATTCAGGTAGATTATAATTTACCAGAACGTTTTGACCTAACTTATAAAGGAACAGACAATAGTTTACACAGACCAATTATGATTCATAGAGCTCCGTTTGGAAGTATGGAACGTTTTATTGCAGTTTTATTAGAGCATACAGGTGGTAATTTCCCGCTGTGGCTAACTCCAGAACAAGTTATCTTATTGCCAATCAGTGAGAAATATCAAAATTATTCCGAAAAAGTTTTAGAATCGTTAGAAAATTCCGAAAT
>CAYPHE010000440.1:0-2136 GCA_964410075.1 uncultured Polaribacter sp. | reverse complement strand
ACGTTAATTAGATGAGGTTTCTTTATTTCAGTTGAAACAATATTATTTTCAAAGAATAAATTGCAACGAACTAATAAACAATAACTTTTAAATTAAACTACCGCTAACTTAGCACCTTTTTCATTGTTTTACTTTTAGCTACAGTTTCTAACCACTCTTTCTCGGCATTACTATCTTTAGTTATTCCACCACCAACAAAAACAGTTGCATTATTTTTATGTATTTCCATACAACGTAAATTTACAAATAAATGAGATTTTTTGTCTGATACTTGCAATGTCTCAAAATTAATTTCTCCTAAAAAACCAGTATAAAACGTTCTTTGATAGTTTTCTTTTTCTTGAATAAATATTTTTGCTTCGTTTCTAGGAAATCCACAAACTGCTGGAGTTGGATGTAAGGCTCTTACAATATTTTTTAAATTACAACCAGTTTTTAAATTACCTGTAACTTTAGTTTTTAAATGTAGTAAACTACCTGCTTTTACAGTTTCTGTTTCAGATATTGATACATCTTCAGAAATACTTTTCAATTGGTTTTTAATAAAATCTGTTACCAGTTGTTGCTCTTCTAGTTCTTTATTCCCCCAAAAAACAGCCTTGTTTTCTATAAATGGTTGCGTTCCCGCTAAAGACATTGTCTCAAAATTTTTATTAGAAGACTTCAATAACGTTTCTGGTGTAGCACCTAACCATAAGCCTATTTTAGGATGATACCAAATATAAACTAGTGCGTTTTTATAAAAATGAATTAGTTTTTTAAATGTAGTAAGTATATTTAAATCATCTAGAGAAATAGTTTCTTTTCTAGATAATACTATTTTAGTTAAATGTGTTTTTTCAATTGCTTCAATCCCTTTATTTACAAGTTGTATATGCGCTTCTTTTTGAGATTCGTTACAAAAGGAATCATGATTTTCTTCTGAAATAGTAACACTTATTTTTTCCAAATTTTCAGAGAGAAAAGTAGCTTCACTCAAAGGAAATAATATTGCTTTTTCTTTACTATCAAAAGGTGCAAATACAAAACCTGTTTCCGTAAATTCATCAGAATAAAAAACAGTATCTGTTTTTAAAAACAAACTGTTTAATAAGGTTGAATCGGGTTTTCTGTAACTAACAAAAGGTCTTTGTTGAGCTAAAGCTTCTTCTATTTTGATAAAAATGGTATCCAAATAAATTTTTTAGAAATTATTTCTTTTTAGAAAGAATAATGTTTGTCATTTTAGCCATAGAAATCAAATTTTCTGCTTCATCTACAATTTTAACTTCCCATAAATGGGTTGTTTTTCCTTTATGAATTATGGTTGCTGTTGCAAAAACCTCTCCTTCTCTTTTACTCTTTAAATGATTTATAGATAACTGAATTCCGTTTACAAACTGATTTTCTCTATCTATAAAAAAGTTAGAAGCCGCACTACCTACACTCTCTGCTAGCGCCGCAGTTGCTCCTCCATGAAGCTGCCCAAGTGGTTGATGAACGTTAGGATTAACTGGCATTTTTGCTTTTAAAAAGTCTTCACCAAAATCAATGTATTCAATATCAAGCCTTTCCATTAAAGTATTTTTAGAAGAATCGTTAAAGGCTTTTAAAATTGTTGCTTTATCCATTTGCATTAGTTTACAAAGTAAAATTACACATAAAATATTGTATTTTTGTTGCAGAAAAGTTAAAGCATTTTATGTACAAAATCCGTGTAATTTTAGATACTAAAGAAGATATTATAAGAACCATTTTGGTAGATAATTCAATAACTTTAGAAGATTTACATTTTACAATTGCAAAATCTTTTGGTTTCGAAGGTCAAGAAATGGCTTCTTTTTATAGAACTGACGATGAGTGGAATCAAGGAGAAGAAATTCCATTATTTGATATGACAGAGGCTGGAGCTGGAATTAGCATGGCTACTTGTTCTTTAATTGAAACACTTCCTAAACAAAGCAGCAAGCTTATTTATGTTTATGATTTTTTAAATATGTGGACTTTCTATGTGGAAACTATAGAAATTAATACAGAAACTGCTACAGATGTACCAAAAACGATTCTTTCTGTTGGAGAAATTCCTTCTGAGGCTCCAGAAAAAGAATTTATTGCAGATAAAAATGATAATGATATTAACGATGATGACGAACCAGA